>NZ_JAUJED010000006.1:0-85572 GCF_030442075.1 Vibrio sp. TMPB1044
ATAAAAGTGAAACTAAAAGGCCTGACTCCGATAGAATATCGAACTCAGGCCTTGAAAGCCGCTTAACAGAAATGTCCAACTTTACGGGGTCAGTTCATATGCTGTGGCTTTTCTTTTATCGGGTTGTATCAATATCGCTAACTGTCCGTCGTCGTTAATGGCCTTTTACCGTCACACGCCCCTTTCTCAAGGTCGTATAGCGGGCTGGCTCCGTGGCTGCTCCATCGGTGATCTTCTCTAGCTAATTTTCTATATTGAGTCGGCGTGACACCAATGTACGTTTGGAAGGTTTCATAGAATCGGCTGCTCGAATTAAAGCCCACCGTGAGTGATATATCGAGAATGGTTCTATCCGTATCACTCAGCAAAGCACGAGCGTGGTTGATACGCATCGCAGTAATGTACTGCTTAATGGTCATCTGCATCGTGCGCTGAAATACGTTCATCGCGTAGTTGCTGTGTAACCCGATATGTTCAGCGATATCTTTAACGGTCAATGGCTGATTATGGTGAGTCGCAATATATTCCAACATCTGGCTGACATAGAATTGGGAGTGTTTCGATACCCCTTTCTTAGTCGACTTATCTTGTCGATTTACCAACAGTTGTTGCCAGCCATCAAGGCAGATTCGTTTAAGCATCAAGCCAATTTCATCCATAGCCAACTGTTGACGACTTTCGGACGAATGCTTTATCTCTTGTGCCCAACGGGAGATTTCAAACTCACTGATCAGCGAACAAGAATTCGATTGCAACACACTGCCGTGAGTGATATGGTTAACTAAATCCCGACTGAGAGCCCACGACATAAAATGGTGAATCGGTATGTTAATGATCCCCATATTATGGCATTGGCCTGGATTCGTAAGTCGATGCGGTACCGATGCCCAAAACAAGCCAATCGATCCGCTTTTAACCACAACCGGACTGCCGTTAATAATGTACTCCACATCATCCCCAAAGGGTATATTCACCTCAATTTGACCATGCCAATGATAGCCAGGCATGGAGTGAGGGGCTCTGAGTTCGATATCGATTTTCTCATAGGAAGAATATAGAGACAGCGGGCTTACCGACACGGTCTCGGACGAGTACTTGTCTAAAGTGATAATTCTCACCGTATCTGGGGCTGATTGCGGCATGTCTCGCTCCTTAGGAAATCGTATACCAGACTTTTATCAGCTCCTCGATAATAAAACTCAGAAGGCGATCATAGAGCCGTAATAGCCCATTTCCTAAGATTTCCATTCACTAATTTAAAAATATTAGAAAACAGGAGAGCTATTAAGTTATCTGAGACGAATCGACATGGGTTCTAGGTGTAATTTATCTGCATCAACAAAGAACTCAGAGAGATAAAGGATTCCACTATGCAAAGCCCTAAAATCACATTCATTGGTGCAGGCTCCACCATTTTTGTAAAAAACATTCTTGGTGATGTTTTCCACCATCCAGCTTTAAAAAACGCTCATGTCGCGTTAATGGACATTGATGAGGTTCGACTGGAAGAGTCTCACCTTGTCGTCAGTAAATTGATGGAATCATCCGGTGCGACTGGCTCGATTTCATGCCATTTAAATCAAAAAGAGGCACTGCAAGGCGCAGATTTTGTTGTCATTGCCTTTCAAATCGGTGGCTACGAGCCATGCACTGTCACAGATTTTGAAGTGTGTAAGCGCCACGGTCTGGAACAAACCATCGCAGACACACTCGGCCCGGGCGGCATTATGCGCTCACTACGCACGGTACCGCACCTTTGGAGTGTCTGTGAAGACATGACCGAAGTTTGCCCGAATGCCACCATGCTCAACTATGTTAACCCAATGGCAATGAACACATGGGCAATGTACGAGAAGTATCCGCACATTAAACAAGTCGGTTTGTGTCACTCAGTACAAGGCACAGCTGAAGAGCTCGCACGCGACCTAGACTTAGATTACGCAGATCTTCGCTATACCTGCGCAGGCATCAACCACATGGCTTATTACCTAACCCTCGAGAAGAAGACAGAAAGCGGTGAGTACGTCGACATTTATCCAGACCTACTTGAAGCTTTTGAGAGTGGCAAAGCGCCTAAACCAGGCATCTATCACAATGGTCGCTGCACTAACTTAGTTCGCTATGAAATGTTTAAGAAGCTTGGTTACTTCGTGACAGAGTCTTCTGAACATTTTTCTGAATACACTCCCTATTTTATCAAGCCAAATCGTCCAGATTTAATCGAACGTTATAAAGTGCCACTTGATGAATACCCTAAACGTTGTGTCGAACAAATTGCAGATTGGAAGCGCGACCTTCAAGAGTTTAAAACAGCGGACAAAATCACTGTTGAGGAGTCTCATGAATACGCTAGTACCATCATGAACTCTATCTGGACAGGTATACCGAGCGTCATTTATGGAAACGTTAAAAACGAAGCCTTAATCGACAATTTACCTCAAGGTTGCTGTGTTGAAGTCGCCTGTTTAGTGGATGCTAATGGTGTTCAACCAATCAAAGCAGGGCGTCTACCAAACCACTTAGCTGCATTGATGCAAACCAACATTAATGTTCAGACTCTACTCACAGAAGCGATTCTCACCGAAAACCGTGACCGTATCTATCATGCTGCGATGCTTGACCCTCATACTGCCGCTGTACTTGGAATAGAAGAGATATACGCGCTGGTTGATGACTTGATTGAAGCCCATCAGGGTTGGTTACCAGAGTGGGTTAACAAGTAATTTCATACTAATAAAAACATACAATAACGTGAATATTAACGCCTTCTCAGTGAGGAGGCGTAAGGAGTGATAATGAGTATCTCAATGAATACCAAGCTAAGTTATGGCTTTGGCGCATTTGGTAAAGACTTCGCAATCACCATCGTCTATATGTACCTAATGTTTTACTACACGGATGTAGTCGGTATTTCTGCTGCTACAGTCGGAACTATTTTCCTCGTCGCACGCATCTGGGATGCCGTCAATGACCCTATTATGGGGTGGTTGGTCAACAATACACGTACTCGATGGGGCAAGTTCAAACCTTGGATTTTAATTGGCACACTCGCTAACTCCGTGGTTCTTCTGATGGTGTTTAGTGCGCATTACATCGAAGGTCCTTGGTTAATCGCATACGCCGCTGTCACCTATATCTTGTGGGGCATGACTTACACACTAATGGATATCCCTTTTTGGTCACTGGTCCCAACACTGACTTTGGACAAGCGTGAACGTGAAGAGCTTGTGCCATACCCTCGATTTTTCGCGAGCCTTGCATGGATAGTAACCGCAGCTATCGCTATGCCTTTCGTGAACTACGTAGGTGGGGACGATAAAGGGTTCGGCTTCCAGATTTTCACCCTCTTGTTGATCGCTTGTTTCTTAGTCTCTACTTTCATTACTTTACGCAATGTGAAAGAGCGCTATTCAACGGCTAACCTCGACACAACACAACCGGAAGAAAAGGTTTCACTGAAAAAGCTTCTCGCGCTTATCTACAAAAACGACCAATTGACTAGCGTTCTGTGCATGGCGTTGTCTTATAACCTCGCGACCAACATTATTACCGCCTTTGCTGTTTACTACTTCACTTATGTTGTTGGTAATGAAGAACTATTCCCTTACTACATGGCTTATGCGGGTATTGCTAACCTAATCACGCTAGTGTTGTTCCCTAAACTTGCTCAGATGTTTTCACGCCGAGTTCTGTGGGCATGTGCATCCACTTTCCCTATCTTAGGTAGTGCGGTACTCATCTACGTTGGCATGTATGACACACAAAGCATTCTCCTGATATCAACGGCAGGCGTCTTCCTACAAATTGGTACAGCTCTATTCTGGGTGCTTAACGTCATCATGGTCGCTGACACGGTCGATTACGGTGAGTTCAAACTGGGGGCTCGCTGTGAAAGTATCGCCTACTCCGTGCAAACACTGGTTGTGAAAGCAGGCTCTGCATTTGCCGCTTTCTTTATCGGTATCGCGCTCACTGCCGTTGACTATGTGCCCAACGTAACGCAAAGCCCTGAAACCGTATTCGGCATGCAATGCATCATGGTCGGCCTACCTGCTTTCTTCTTTGCCATTGCGTTAATCATCTACTTCCGCTTCTACAAACTGAACGGTACCTATCACCAAAAGATTCAAGATCACTTAACAGAGAAATATGACCACATTACAAACGAAGGCTCAAGCACAGGAGAAGCTTCAAAGCCAACCAAACCAGTACAAGCAATTTAGACCTAAGCAATAAGTCAAAGAAAAAGGGAACAGAAAACTAAAAGCCTAGCGAGTCATTGCTAGGCTTTTATAAATAAAAACAATAAGTGAGATTAGGAAAAAGATTGCCAATCATCAGGTGGACTGCACCAGTATTCACAACATCTTTATTTTAGTGGGTCATTGTCCGGCAGTGCTTTGTGAATCCATAACGCCAAACGTTTTTTAATATTTGCACCATCAAGCTTATCGTCAGGTAGCGGTGTGATCTGATTCACTTCAACAAGGAACAAATACACCGCTTTAACCTTTATCGGTTGGGATGAATTTGGCAAATCAAAACCTTGTAGTTTTGCCATCTTAAAACCGACTTCAACTGCTTTTTTTACCAGTTTATCTTCATTAATGATCTTCGCGGTTTTCGACATATCATCTCCATCACCTTCATCGAATGAACACTAAGTATATCAAACCAAAAACTTCACAAGATTACTTCGTTCTCAATTTGAGGAGTCGCTTTGATAAATAACATAAAACGAATAACAGGCTCTAAACTGATTCTAATTCGATTGATATTTACGCCATCAATACCTATACGCAAACGATCTCTTAACAGAACACTCAATAAATGAGATCCTCAGTCAATAACTGAAAATCGAACCATATTTAACTTACTATTCCAAAGAATACGGAATACTATGATTCTCATTACAATGGTGTACATTCTATAAAAGATAAATAAACTACTGTTATTTAACCAGTTTTATACTAAAACGACTTGGATCATATTTACAGAAACCTGTAACAGAATGTTATTTACAAAACACTCACTAAGAAAATAGAATAAAACCACTAATATTATACTGGTGTTAAAAATGCGTTACCTATGGGCTTCATTCTGTCATAAAAATCCGGTCATCGGACGAATCGTTCATATCTTTGTTATGTTGGTAGCGTTAGCTTCTATCGTTGTTCCATTGATATCAAAAGACGCAACAACCATCTTAGTTTCACTGTGCGTCGCTCTGGTATGTTTTGTACTATTTGTCTTCTTTGCTCTTGCCGACAAAATGCGCTCAGGTATGCACTAATAAGCTCAATATTCGCCGAGCATTCTCTTTTCTAAACTTCATTATAAAATGCATGCGACCAAGTACGGAAAAGCCCAAAGTTATTAGCTTTGGGCTTTTCTTCTAGCGACTGTGTTTGATTACAACCGAATGATAAGAATCAATCAGGCATTACAACAATACCCATACTTTCAAGCAGTTGCTCTTGCTGCCACGCGACGATTTTAATCCCCGACGTATCGACCTTGCGAGGATCTAACCCTTCTAATTCAGCATGGCATAAATTAGCACCTTGCATACTGAATTGCCCCCATACATCTTCCGAGAACACGCCTCGGCTGAGATCAGACTCTTTCAGTGACGCGCCGCCAAGGTAAGTCCCTATCCAACGGTTCTCAAACAGCTCGCACTTCTCTAAACAAGCTTGTTCAAAATTGGCGTATGACAGGTTGCAGCCCGTGATATACGCAGAGCAAAAATACATTCTATTGCTTACCTGATTGGCAAAGTTAGCACGAGTGAAGTTCGCCCCTTTTAAGTCGCAATCACGTAACTCAATACCGTAACAATTCGCGTTGCTAAAATTCGCCATCGCCAACTGGCAATTCTGGAAGCTTGCATCTCGTAAGTCGGCAATATCAAAGTGGCATCCCTCAAGATCGCCTTGCTCAATAAACTTACAGTTAATGAACGTTGCATCACGTAAGTTCGAACGTCTGAAATCACAACGGATAAACGTGCAGGCTGTAAATGTAAGCTCTGATAAATCTTGCTGAGCAAAACTGTGGTGATGATAAGTGCTGTTATTGGTGTCCATTTAGCCCCCTAAAGAAATCAAGCTAAGACTACCATTGCGATCTTAAGAAAACACCAAATTAAAAACCAACAAAAACAGCAACTTAAAACACCCTATTTTGGCCAATTTAAGGCATCAAACAAGCTCTTTAAGGGTGTTATTTTCGTTTTATAGCATGCGCTTATCTTGAAAAAAGTTTTGTCGCTTAGAAGGAGTATATAATATGAGACACAACGAGAAGATAATCATCATATGTCAGCATAACCTTGATGCAATACCCTATACAGATACTCTCGCTGATAATCGGTCTTTCTCAGTCCCAATTTTTATCGACAGGCCACAACTAAAAGGTGATTTGTACCAGTAAAATCTGAGGAGTAGGGAGGCCAAGATCAAAAATGGCCGCTTAATGCGACCATTTAATAATTATTTAAGTTGTTGTTATAAGTAAACAATTTAAAAATAACGTTAGCTCTTGGCTACGTTTGCAATGCCTTCAAGCTGAAGTACTGGGGCTGCGTCGATGTCTTCTGCATTCATCATTGACGACACGCGTTGCATCGAAGAAAGCAGTAGGCTTTGTTCCCACGGCTCTAGGTTTTGGAATTTTTTAACGAAGTTATCTTGCAGCGGCGGTGGCGCATTGTTTAGCAGCTCTTGGCCTTTTTCAGTCAGATTTGCGTGTACTTTGCGGCGATCTGACGAGCTGCGAACACGTTGTACATAGCCGTTCAGTTCCAAGCGATCGATGATCGTGGTTGTGGTGGCTTGGCTTACATTGGTGTGATTAGACAATTCTTTGATCGTCACATTACCCATTTCTTGGATTGCTCTCATTAAGATTAATTGAGGGCCAGTCAAACCATACTCTTTACTCAGCTTTTTCGAGTGTAAATCGATAGCGCGAATAATTTGGCGAATAGCGACCAGGATTTCGTCATGTTTGTCCAAGATGCAGACCTTTGTACTAATATACTGTGAATGGTTTTACAGCGTCGAAGCGATGAAATATCCTGATTATTTACGTCAGGTGAGCTCGGATTACACTGTAAATTGATAAATTACTTCATTGATTTTTCCGCATTGTACTGATGTTCATACTATTCTCAATCTTTTATATGCCTCTGAATTTGCGCATGGCAACACTTTTGTACAATGAGTAGCGATCTTCAGTCTTAAAGTGGCAAACAAGGCAAGAAAAAGCGAGATATTGTCGGTAAATAAAAAGCCGCATACTCAAAATAATTGGATTTGCTGCTAGGCAACAAGTAAGTTCATCCTTATGAGCATAGAAGTTCTATGTGATTAGGGTGCACTTAAGCAGTTACAACGCTGTAGCTTCAAGTATGAAGAGTATAGATTCATCTAGGTAGCGAGATTTGAACACCTCACTACCTATTTTATTCGTTAGAGAACGAATTATGTCAGTTCAAACCACTAAGCGGCATTATTGAGTTGAAAATTACCCGTTAGCGCGTTGTAAAACTCGCTGTTATCCAGAATGCCCACCAATTGGTTGTCTTCAACGAGAAGAATTGGGTGGTTACTGATCTGCTTGAGCTTAATCGCATCACGCATGCCAATTTCCGGGCTTGCCACGACCACACTCGACGCGCTGATCGCAGCTAAGCCATCTGACTCGCTCCACTCGACAAGCGCCAAAGTAGATTCACCTTTTACTGATAAAGCACCTTCACTCTGTTCAATCCAGAGGTCTTTAGAATCGCAGATCTTCCAGCTTTCATTCTCTTGTGTCAGTGAATCAAGAGGCTGCATCAAAGAACGACCTTTGAGCACATTCAACGGGTTGGTGTGAGCAACAAAGTCCTTCACATATTCGGTTTTCGGCGTCAGTACGATCTCTTCAGGCTTACCGTGTTGAATCAGTTTGCCTGACTCCATGATCGCAATGTTATTACCAATCTTCAGAGCTTCATCTAGGTCGTGACTCACGAACAGAATCGTCTTGTTGAGTTTGTTTTGCAGCGTGATCAGTTCATCTTGCAGTTGAGCTCGAATCAATGGGTCAAGCGCCGAAAACGGTTCATCCATCAACAGGATATCGGTGTCCATTGCAAACGCACGCGCCAAACCAACACGTTGCTGCATACCGCCAGAAAGCTCATGTGGAAATTTGGTTTCCCACTCTGCTAGGCCGACCATTTCTAATTGTTCACGCGCTTTGGCACGACGAATATCTTTCGCCACGCCCTGCATTTCAAGACCAAATGCCACGTTGTCTAATACGTTAAGCCATGGCATCAAAGCAAACTTTTGGAACACCATAGATACGCGGTGAGTACGAAGGTGACGCAGAGTCGCTTCATCACATTGCGCTAAATCGACTTGCTGGTCACCGTCTTTGATTGTTAGTGAACCACGGCTGATCTCATTCAAACCGTTAACTGCGCGAAGCAAAGATGATTTACCAGAACCAGACAAACCCATCAATACACAGATCTCGCCTTCTTCCACCGTCAGCGACACATTATCCACACCAACAACTTGCCCAGTTTCATCGATGATCTCTTGGCGAGTTTTACCTTGGTCGAGCAGCTCAAGCGCTTGCTTCGGTTTATCACCAAACACAACATCGAGGTCCTTAATGGTAATCGCGTCCATTGTCTTTTTTCCCTGAGAGTTAGACATGATTAAGCTTCCTTCTGGTTTGGTGTTTTGCACAAGCGATCAAGAATGATAGCGACTAATACAATCGCCAGCCCGGCTTCGAAACCTTGTGAGATGTTCACTGTGTTCAATGCGCGAACAACAGGTTTACCAAGTCCGTCAGCACCGACAAGAGCGGCGATAACCACCATCGAAAGCGACAACATAATACATTGAGTTACACCCGCCATAATGCTTGGTAAGGCAGCCGGTAATTCCACTTTCATCAGCAATTTCATGCGGCTTGCACCAAACGCTTTACCCGCTTCAATCAACTCTTCAGGCACTTTGGTGACACCTAAGTAGGTCAAACGAATTGGCGCGGCAATGGCGAATATGATGGTCGAGATTAAGCCAGGAACGATGCCCAAACCGAATAAAACCAAAGTCGGAATCAGATACACAAACGTTGGAACCGTCTGCATTAAATCAAGGATGGGTCTAAGCACCGTATATAACCAAGGGCGATGCGCGGCCATAATGCCAACTGGAACGCCAATTAATACGGAAATCGTTGTCGCTGCAAACACGAGGACAAAGGTTTCCAGCATTTCTTGCCAGTAGCCGAGGTTTAAGATGGTCAGCAAGGCTGCAACCACGAAAATCACAAGCGAGGGTTTACGGTGTAAGTACCATGCAATCGCCGCAGTAATCACAATTGGTAAAGCCGGTGGCATCCACTTAAATACATCGACTAAAAACATAATGATAGTTTCTAAAAAAATCGAAATAGCGTCAAAGAATCCTGCTGCATTGATCGTTAACCAATCAACACCCGCTTCCATCCATTGTCCGACAGGGATTTTGTTTTCCGTAATAAAATTCACAATATTGCCTTTTATTATGGGTGGGCTACTTCAAACCAATCGATAAATTGGCAAGCCCACCTTTATTATTTATGTAGCTGTTGAGATAGGTAGAACTAAGCTTTTACTTGCTTTAGGTATTCAGTAACGGCTTGAGTTGCTGATTCACCTTTATGTGTTTTTACATTGTCTAACCAAGCTTCAACTTGTTGAGGGTTATTGTTCAACCATTGTTGAGCCGCTTTTTCTGGCTTCACTTTTTGGTTAAGAATCTCTTCCATCAACTGGTTTTCCATCTCTAGAGTGAATTCTAAGTTTTGTAGAAGTTGACCGACGTTTGCACACTCAGACAGGTAGTTTGAACGAACGTTAGTGTAAACATTCGCGCCACCGTAGTTAGGGCCAAAGAAATCGTCACCACCTGATAGGTATTCCATCTCAACATTGCTGTTCATTGGGTGCGGTGCCCAACCAAGGTAAACAATCCACTGGCTACGACGAGCAGCGCGAGATACTTGCGATACCATGCCCGCTTCACTTGATTCCACTAGGCTGAAATCTTTCAAGCCAAACGCGTCAGAATCAATCATTGATTGGATTAAGCGGTTACCGTCGTTACCCGGTTCGATGCCGTAGATGCGGTCTTTAAATTTGTCGGCATGTTTTGCTAGGTCTGCGAAGCTTTTCACGCCAGAGTCGTACACGTATTTTGGTACGGCTAGTGTGTATTTTGCCCCTTCAAGGTTGGCACGCACTGTCTCAACCGTTCCCGCTTCGCGGTACTTAGCGATGTCGCCTTCCATAGTTGGCATCCAGTTACCTAGGAATACGTCAATATCGCCGTTCGCCATTGAAGAGTAAGTCACCGGTACTGAAAGTAGGTCGGTTTTGGTTTGGTAACCAAGGCCTTTTAATAGTTCTGAAGTAACGGCGGTTGTTGCGGTAATGTCAGTCCAGCCTACATCAGCGAAGCGAACGTTTTCACATTGCTGTGGCTCTACTGAAGCGTTGGCGTAAGCACTGAACGCGAATGAACTGATTGCTAGCGTTGCGAGCGCCTTTTTTGTAGCGGTTTGTTTATGTTGAGTCGTCATAATGATTCCTTTTTATCTTTCCTTTTTCTGCCCTAACTCATACTCATCGGGGCTGTTTTGCTGACTTTTGACTAATTTTGCTATTTTTATCTCAATAACAGAGGCTTACGCATCTCTTGCTGGTTTATTTATTCTTTGCTTCTCTTCCCACTCAGGTGCAATCCACACTGGAACGTCTTGCGCTTTGAGCATTGGTTTACCCAAAATCAAATCGGATGCGCGCTCGGCAACCATGATGGTCGGTGCGTTAAGGTTGCCGTTTGGAATAACAGGGAAAACAGACGAGTCGACAACACGCAGGCTATCAATGCCGCGAACACGACACTCTTCATCAAGTACAGCCATAGGGTCATCATCAGCGCCCATTTTGCAGCCACAAGAAGGGTGATAAGCACTTTCAACATTTTGCTTAACCCATTCGTCGATCGCCTCATCAGAAGTTACACTCAGACCCGGCTGAATCTCTTCGCCACGGTAAACATCCATCGCAGGTTGCGACAAAATCTCACGCGTCAGACGAATACAATCGCGCCAATCTTGGCGGTCTTGCTCAGTCGAGATGTAATTGAAAATGATCTCTGGCTTGGCATGCGGATCAGCCGAAGTGATCGCCACCGTACCGCGACTCTCTGGCTTGTTAGGTCCAACGTGTACTTGGAAGCCATGGCCATCAAAGGCTGCTTGTCCGTCGTAACGCATCGCTGCTGGCAGGAAGTGATATTGAATGTTTGGCCACTTCAATCCTTTGCGTGAACGAATGAACGCGCACGATTCAAAGTGGTTAGTGGCACCCAAACCTTTGCGAGTCAGAATCCACTCTGCGCCAATCATGCCCTTGCTGACTAAGCCCAGCTTGCTGTTGAGCGTGATGGGTTCGTTACAGTGATATTGGAAGTACACTTCTAAGTGATCTTGTAGGTTTTCACCGACGCCGCTCAGTTCGTGTTTCAGCTCAACACCCGCCTTTTCAAGCACCGCTTTCGGGCCGATACCAGATAATTGAAGCAGTTGAACAGAACCGATAGAGCCCGCAGAAGAGATCACTTCTTTGTTCGCTACCGCCACTTGGGTATTGCCTGACTTTTCAAACTCGACACCAACGGCTTTCAAGCCTGATTGGCCTGTTGAGTTTTGTGCTTCAAGTAAGAAACGACGCGCCACGATACCTTTCTTCAATGTTAGGTTTGAACGCTTCAATGCACGGCGTAGGTAAGCGTTAGAGGTTGAGGCTCTAACACCCTTGTCTACCGTCATATGCATGGTGCCGAAGCCTTCTTGCTGGTAGCCGTTATAGTCTTGTGTTTCTGGGTAACCGGCATCTTTACCTGCATCTATGAATGCTTGGTAAAGGGGGTTGAGCTCCATATCGTTACCGTTACAAGTGCCGACTGGGCCACTGTCGCCACGATATTCGTCACCACCCTTATTCCATGATTCAGCACGGCGGAAGTAAGGCAAGCAAGCTTGGTAATTCCAACCAGCAGCGCCTTCTTCTTCCCATTGGTCAAAGTCACAAGCATGGCCACGAACGTAAACCATGCCGTTGATCGATGAGCTGCCACCTAACACCTTGCCACGTGGACAATGCAGTTCACGTCCATCAAGGCCCGGTTCTTGTTGGGTCTCAAATTGCCAAGCGTACTTTTCAGTATTCATCGGGTAAGAAAGCGCAGTCGGCATTTGGATAAAAATACTCTTATCCGTACCACCCGCTTCCAATAATAAAACGCTATGTTCACCGCTTTCCGTTAGCCTATCCGCTAACACACAGCCGGCCGAACCCGCGCCGACGATAATATAATCGTAGCGTTGTTCCATGTTTTTGATTTCCCTGAGATGAGTCAGTAGGGCTAGCTCTGTTAAGCTAACCCATAAAATTGAGTGTTACGCGTTAGGCATAAGGGCTGGCGTAGTCGCCAAGTTCAATAAGAATACTCTTAATCTGCGTATAGTGGAGTAGAGTCTCTGGCCCGTTTTCGCGGCCAACCCCTGAAAGTTTGTAGCCACCAACAGGCATTTCTGCAGGTGAGTCACCCCATGTATTAACCCAACAAATACCCGCCTGCATTTGATGAATAACACGGTGAGCGCGAGAAAGGTTTTGCGTGAACACACCAGCAGCGAGGCCGTACTTAGTATCGTTAGCACGACGAATCACATCGTCTTCGTCGGTAAACTTCAACACTGACATTACAGGGCCGAAGATCTCTTTTTGAACGTGAGGCATGTTGTCTTCGCAATCAACAAACACGGTTGGGATAACAAAGTTACCGTTTTCGAGGCCGTTGTCCGTCACTTGATAGCCGCCCGTCAGCAAGGTTGCACCCGACTGTTTAGCTAGCTCAATTGCTTCAAGGACTTTTGAAAGGTGTTCTTTAGAAATCAACGCGCCGATCTGAGTATCCATGTCCATTGGATCACCAATGATCAGCTTCTCAGTGCGTGTTTTAAGTTGATCGATGAATGCGTTGTAGATGTTTTCGTGTACATAAACACGGGTACCGTTAGTACACACTTCGCCTTGGGTGTAGAAGTTAGCAACCATCGAAGCTGAAACTGCATCATCCAATTTCGCATCATCAAACACGATCATCGGTGACTTGCCGCCAAGTTCCATGGTGACTGATTTCAGCGTCTTAGCGCTGTCTGCCATTACCGCTTTACCGGTACCGGTTTCGCCCGTGAACGACACTTTCGCGATGTCTGGGTGAGCCGTTAGCATCTGACCAACACGGTAATCGCCCTGAACCACGTTAAACACGCCATCAGGAAGACCAGCTTCAGTAAAGATTTCTGCAAGCTTGAGCGCCGTTAGCGGCGTTTCTTCTGAAGGTTTGAAAATCATCGCGTTACCCGCGGCCAATGCCGGAGCCGATTTCCACATCGCGATTTGAATGGGGTAGTTCCACGCGCCGATGCCCGCACAAATGCCTAGCGGCTCGCGGCGAGTGTAGAAAAATTGAGATTCGCTCAGCGGCTGTTGGTCGCCTTGTAGCGTTGGAGCCAAACCAGCAAAGTATTCAATAACATCAGCGCCAGACGCCACATCCACTTCAATCGCTTCTTGCAGCGGCTTGCCCGTATCAACAACCTCAAGATTTGCAAGGTCATCATTTCGAGCTCTAAGTATTTCCACTGCCTTCAAAAGAATACGGCTGCGTTCCACAGCGGTCATTGCTGACCATACCGCAAATCCGCGCTTCGCAGATTCAATAGCACTGTCGACATCCGCTGAAGATGCTTGGCCTAACGTCGCGATAGGTTCGCCGTTTGCAGGGTTAATGCTATCAAAGGTTTCACCAGAGGTTGCTTTAACCGCTGCGCCATCGATGTATAACGAGTTCATTTCCATTTGAGATTCTGACTTAATTATTGTTATTAGACTCTACTGGTCTATATGTGAGTATTAGGTGCGAATAGTGGTCGTTCTAGTTCTTTATCTTGATCTAGGTCTAACGCTACCACTGCGATCTATTTGCTGTGACACGAGTAGAACGTAAGTTGTTTATCTAGATAATCATTGATGATGGCGCGCGCCTTTTGAGCATCGATACCATCTGGGTTTAGTGTGCCTCTCAGCCACAAACCATCAATCAGAGACGCAATCCCGTGAGCAACGAGATCCGCTTGTTCATGATTCAAAATACCTTTCAACTCAAGACGTAAGTGTGAAATCAAACGTTTTTCATTCACACGCTGCAGTCTTTTCAGTTGCTCGTCATGCATTGAATATGACCAAAATGCCAACCACGCCTTCGCGACCTTATTTTCTGCTTGGTAACCTTCGAAGTTACCATCGATGATCGCGTTAATTCTCTGTTGGTGAGCATCAACAGGAAGTGCTTTTAGTGAAGTGGTGATGGTATTGGAAAGTTGGCGAAGGATTTCACGCATGGTCTCTTCGAGCAGCCCATGCTTTCCACCAAAATAGTGATTAATAATGCCAGTGGAGACTCCCGCTTCTTTGCTGATCAACGCAATACTCGCGGCATGCAAACCCACTCGATCAATCACCGTCATGGTGGCTTGAACAAGCTGTGGTTTACGTATATCAGGCATCCCAACCTTCGGCATTTCTTAGTCCTTTTATTTTATATTGAACGTTCAGTTAAATATAAAATGACAGAAATTTAGTTAGGGTTCAAATGATTATTTAAAACAAACTCGTAACAACGCAGCATTCAAAACAACAAAAATCATTATAAAACAATAAATTAAATATCATTTAGAGCACTAACGAAAACAATTAAAGATTTGAGGTGTGATAGTTATTAGTCAAATGTTTTTACTCAACAAGGACAATATTTGAACAGAAAGAGAGATTCTTGAAAAAAAGAGGAATTCGGAAATTAGAGGTATTTAAGTGTAAAAGATGACGAGGTATAGCGAAGTGAAAAAGAAAACCGAGCGTCCAACAAAGTGCTTGAACGCCCTCCTTCACCAGGATTCAGCATTATGACTAGATTCTAAGCGCAATTAGCCGATAATCGGCATCGATTGCCAGGCTCTTTGATGCAGTATCTCGCAGCCAGATTCTGTGATAACAATGTTCTCCTCGTGCACCATCATGCGATTTTTCGCAAATGCCATGCCCGGCTCAAGCGTTAGCACCATACCGGGTTTTAAGATCACATCACCGTTAGGCACATGTGATGGCCACTCGGTTAGCTGCATGCCTAAGCCGTGCCCCATGCGACCCACATCGTTGCCGAGTGCACCGTTCTTTTCGAGCACCGACCACATGGCTTGCCACACGTCTCCGGTTGTTCGTCCCGGTTCAGCAATCGCTAACCCTGCTTCTGTCGACTGATACACCGCGTCATAAGCCGCTATTGTATCTGGCTGCGCATATCCAAACGCATAGTTCCGGTCAAAGTCACTGAAGTAGCCATCAAAGTTAGCACCCGTATCGATGATCAAAACATCTCCTTCAGAAAGCACACGATCGGTTGGTCCCATGATGATGTTGTCATAACCACCTTGGCCGGATGCCGAGATCAGATAAGGACATGCATCAGCGCCCAAGCGTAGCATTTCCAAATGCATGGCTTTACACGCCTGTCGCTCTGTCATACCTATTGCTAAATTTTGGCGAAGATACTCAAAACCCGCCGCCGTGACTTGGCACGCAAAGCGCACTTTATCGATTTCTGCTTGAGACTTAACACTGCGCAGATCGCGAATCATCAGCGATACATCCACCACACTATGTTGGCTTAGTTTCTGCTGTAACAATGCATAGTTAATGGCTGGCATACGCAGATGTGTTTCTGGGCCGACCATCGAACCGATTCGACGAGATCCTCTCGATACTTCAGACAACGTAGCCGCTAGCAAAGAGATACCGTCGTCTTCTGGCCTTGGTGATGGCCAACTGCGCACGTCGTCAATCCATGTATCATCAAAGCCAGCGACACCAATCTCTGGCACCACAGCGATAGGCTTGCCAACCGCAGGCACCACCAAAAACCAAGGTCGAGTTGGACTTTCCCAGAACTGCGATTTAAAGCCACTGAAATAGCGAAACTCAGGTTCGGTCGTAAAAAACGCAGCATCGATGTTTTGAGCACGTAGACGTTGTTGTAACTCGACAGTACGTTGCTCTAGTTCTGCTGATTCAAACCCTCTCTGCGGAGGTGTTAACGGCAATATACTCATATCTCTATCCTTGATTGAATTAGGGTAACTCGGCGAATTAATTGAATAAAACATCTCTTGGTAACAGAGCGATACTTGGGAAGAAAATCAGCAAAGCAGACATCAATATCAAGATGAGGAAAAACGGCAGTGTTCCGCGGATAACTTCCATATAAGGGCGTTCGAAAATCGCAATCGCGGTGAAGATGTCACAACCGAATGGAGGCGTGGCCGACCCAATCGCCATTTGTAGCGTCACCATCACACCGACCAAGATTGGGTCGATGCCCGCTGCATCAACAATCGGCATGAAAATCGGCGTCAAGATAAGAAGAACCACCAATGAATCCACGAACATACAACCGACAAAGAAAGTCAGTGCGATAACAAACAGTATGAATTCAGGCGAAGCGTCTTCTAGATTGAGAGGAGCTAACAACTCTTGAGGGATTTGCTCAAACGAGATATACCAAGAAAACGCCTGACCGACACCCACCAGCACAAACACAACCGCCGTAATCAAGCCGGTATTTAACGCTGCATCACAGATGTCTTTTACGCCAAGTTTGCGATAAAAAATGCACTCAACGATGATTGCATACAACACGGCAAATGAGGCTGCTTCGGTAGGTGTGACTACGCCAGAATAAATACCACCGATGATCAAAGCAGGGAAACCAAGAGGAAGAATCGCTTTCTTGATCGCTTCAATACGTTCTGCTGTGTTGGCTTTTTCAACCAAAGTGATGGTGTCGCTGTGTTTTACGCTGTAGGCATAGCTGTATAAGGAGAACAAGGTCGCGAGCACTAAGCCAGGGCCAATACCAGCAATGAATAGCTCACCCACACTGGCATTAGCTAAAGTGCCGTAAAGAATCAGACCGATACTCGGTGGGATAAGAAACGCGATGTCACTGGCATTGATGATCAGAGCCATCACAAAACTGTCTTTGTACCCTGCTTGCAACAATTTCGGACGCATGATTTGACCAACCGACACCACGGTGGCTTGGGTCGAACCAGAAACAGATCCAAATAGAGTACAGCTAATGCAGGTGGTAATCGGCAGCCCACCACGCAGATGCCCTACAAACGCTTGAATCAGACCAAGTAAGTTATAGGCCGTATGTCCACGCGTCATAATATCTGCCGCCAATATAAACATCGGCACAGCAATCAGTGCGTTTGGTGAGATGCCCGTGACCATTTGCTGAATAAGCACTCCCGGCTCAACCTGAGAGAAATGAATCAAGCCAATCAGAGCCCCAACCGCTAGCGGCACAATCATTGGGAAGCTCAAAAACAGCAAAATCACCATCACAGAGACAAGAGTAAATGTGATGACATAAATATCTAATTCGCCGGCAATAATGTCCGAGAAAAACTGTGCAACATCGCTCATTCGAACTCACCTACTTTTGTGTTTCTATTTTCAATCACGTCAAATGACACGTAGATCTCTTTGTGCAGTAAGTTCATCAAGAAACTCATGCTGTATTGCAATCCGGCAATGAAAAAACCAATCGGAATGATCGCGTATACCCAATAAACCGGGAACTGTAGAGCTGGGCTTAATCGATTGATGTCTTTGAGCTCTTTGACATAAAAGAACGCATGGTAGGTGAGGTAAAACATCAACATGGCAGTGAGTAGCGCAATGATGGTTGTGAGAACTTTTTGAGCTTTTGTGCTTAGTGAATCGTAGACCGCAGTCATGCGTATATTTCGCCCTTAGCGCACTGCATAAGCGAAGCCAATAAAGGTCACAGACACAATCAGAAATTGATTGAGCTCTTCTGAAAAAAACAGGCTTTTGTTAAAAGCATAGCGACCAATCGCATTGGCCGTAGAATTAATCATCATCGTGAGAATGGCGGTCATGATCAAAAAGCGCTCTAGCTTTTCCGTCACAACACTGATTTTATCTAGCAATTCTTTCATAACAGGCAGTGCTCCATACTTCGTTCAGTGACAGGGGTCCATTGCCACAAATTGGAGAAGGTGGGAATAAGCTACCCGCCGCCAATGAACAGTGGATAGCATTCATCCTTACTAACGCTTTTTATTGCGTTGCTGAAGCAGCCTTCACTTCACCTAGGATTTCTTCGAGAATGTTTTTCGCACCCTCACGCGCTTCACTTTGCTCACCGGCAGGGTAGGCATTTGCTACCACGTCATAGTAGGTGGTGTGCAGTTTTTGGCTGAGTGTTTTAAAACGCTCACGCTCTTCATCCGTCAACACAACCACTTGCATGTTTGGACGCTCTTTTAAGATCTTGTCCATGTTCTCTTTGTTAATGCGGATTTGGTAGTCATAGGCAGCTTGGTCTGCCGCGGTGATCGCTTTGTCGACCATCGCTTGCTTCTCTTCCGACAGGCCGTTGTACCACTTGCTATTGGTCGAAACGGTGCTCACATAAGGTTGCTGACCCGGGAACATTAGGTAATCTTGAACCTCATGCCACTTCGCGTTGTAGATGAAGTAGATAGGGTTAACCATGCTATCGATAGTCTTAAGTTGCAGTGAACCGTACACTTCACCCCAAGAAAGAGGAGTAGGTGTTGCACCAAACGCTTTGTAGGTTTCAACAGGAATGGTTGAAGTGAAAGTACGGATTTTCTGGTTAGCAAAGTCCTCAGGTGTACGGATAGGTTTGTTACCACCCCACACCATTTCGCCTTCCGACATCATCGACAACAGCTTTAGGTTTACGCTCTCAAACTTGGGTGCCAGCTTGTTGTAGATGGTTGGGCTTTCCGTTAAGACCTTATGCGTGATCGCTTCGTTAGTACCCAGAACATACGGTAAGCTCACCGCTTGTACCTCAGGAACATAAGACCCTAAGTGACCCGCGCCTACAGACACAAATTGAATGGTGCCTTTAGCAGCCAGTTCTACGATGTCGTTCTCTGTACCCAATTGTCCGTAGTAATAGATTCGAACACGGATGTCGCCATCAGATTCCTTCTTAATCACTTCCGCAAATTTTTGCGCATAGATGTCTTGAACGTCTGTTTTGTCCTCTTCTGAAGCAAACTTCCATGTTTCGGCATGAACGCCAAAAACCATGCTCAAACTTAGCAGTGCTACGCCTAATCGTTTCATCCTGTCTTTCCTTTTATTATCCTAATTTCACGCTGATGACTTTGGTCAATTCACGCGCTTCAGTATTGGCTGTATCGACAATAAACTCCGTTTAAAGTCGGCCATCTTGCAGTGCCAAATGCGTCACTGCTGAATCTTTTTCTCTACTTGTTACTTCTCATTGAGCCGTTTCTAAATTGATCTTGCTAAACGGTCGTTCACCAACTGAATCCAGTAGCTCGCACCGAGCTTTAAGATGCCGTCGTTAAAGTCGTATTTTGGGTTATGCAATGCGCAGCCACCGACCGATTCCGTGCCATTACCCAGCAGCACATAGCAGCCCGGCTTAACGCGCAACATGCTTGAGAAATCTTCCGAAATTGTCAGTGGATCGCAGGCGTCATTAACGTTCTCGACACCAAGCACCTTCTGCGCGGCGGCAACCGAATATTGGGTTTGTAGCTCACTGTTGATGGTTGGATAGAAGGTATTAATAAACTCAAATTCGTAGGTCGCACCTGCAGCCTGACAAATGCCCGCCACGATTCGCTCCATACTTTGCTTGATTCGGTCGAGAGAAGATTCAGTAAAACAACGGCAATCTCCCTTAATAATCACTTGAGTCGGGATGACGTTAACCGTGCCGTCTGTAATAAACTCGGTCGCAGAGACTACAGCCGTATCGTGGATCGCACTAAGATTGCGAGAGACGATGGTTTGCAGGCCAAGGATTACTTGCGAGCCAACGACTAGAGGATCGACCCCTTGATGCGGCAGAGCGGCATGCCCACCCACACCGTTGATCGTGATCTCAAAGCTGCTCTCACTGGCCATTAATGATCCAGGACGAACCATCAATTCACCTTCCGCTAAACCGGGAAAGTTATGCACGCCATACACTTCATCAATCGAGAATCGCTCAAACAAGCCATCGTCTATCATCGCTTGCGCGCCGCAACCATGCTCTTCATCGGGTTGAAAAATGAAATACACAGTGCCATCGAAGGTTGAGTTCTCTGATAATAGGTTTTGGGCTAATAGGTTCTCGGCTAGATAGCTTGCCGCGCCAAGCAGCATTGCAGAGTGCCCATCGTGCCCACAAGCGTGCATCTTCCCATCATGTTGTGAGCAATGCACAAAGCTGTTTTGCTCATGAATGTGTAGCGCATCCATATCAGCTCTTAGGCCAATATTCGCTTCACTTGATCCTGAACGAAGTATTCCTACTAATCCTGTTTTGCCGATGTTACGCACCACTTCGATGCCAAAGCTCTCAAGCTTACTGGCGATGAAATCAGAGGTGAGGTTGACGTCAAAGCCACACTCAGGGAAACGGTGTAAGTGTTGACGCCACTCCGTCATGCTTTGAATAAGCTGCGAAGACAGTTGGTCTGGTTTGATCGAGAAAGTAGACGGCATAGTAGTGATCCCAAAGTGTAATTCTTTGTATTAACGTTAGATATGGAGTTAGCTGACTGCTGAATGTAAACGCAAAGTGAGCAGCTTTAATCAAAGGTCGTTACAACGACTGCGACCTTCGGCAATTATCTGAGGATGGTTGGAGATGGTGCTCTAGCAGTGCACCAAACCCTTTAATGGGTATGGGGTAGTTCATCAACTGAAGCGAGTGCCAAGCCAACACCTGATTGCTGCTGACAACGGGCTTATCTAATTGCGCTTCAATGGATTCAATCACCGATGCTGCTCGCAACGCAGTGCAAGAGATAAACAGAAGATCCGCTTCAGGGTCACAGACTTGTAGTGCGGCTTGTTTGATGTCCATTGGAGAAATGAACGTCATTGCGGTGTCATCTTCAAAACCAAAGCCTGCGATGCTCAACACCTCAATGCCTTGTGATTCAAAAAATGCCGCGACATCTTTATTTACGGCTTCGGTATAAGGCGTTAATACCGAAATACGCTTCGCTTTAAAGCTGTCGAAAGCCGCTAAGGCAGCGGTTACCGGATTCGTTACCGCAGCGTTTGGGCGAGACTGATGAATAAGCTGCGTAATGCGTTCGCTACCAATCGCCACAGTGCCAGAGGTACAGGCGTAGATCACCACATCCAATTCAGTACCCGGTAGGATGGTATCGGCACAAGCAGCGATTCCCGGCTCCATTCTACGCAGGTTCTCTATCGTCAACGGGTTGTAGTTTCTTAGGCGGCTGGTGAACGATTGCACATCGTTTGGATACAGCGCGTTTAAATCACGCTCAATATTGAAATCTGTCGCTAACGCAATCACACCGACGCGTCCTGCTGGTGCCAATTTTTCTAATTCAAACTGTAAAGTAGCGGTTGCAGATTTCATACTTTCCAACTCCTTGAGCGAGAGTTAACATCGCCCAAAGGATGTTAACAACATGTTTCATATAATTTTCAAACCCTGTCGATTTGATCTTTACATTTCGTTCACAAGATTAATAATGCACCGATAACTTTAAGGATTATCATTAAATGATGACCTTTTTGTGCAGAAATTCCGCATTTTTTCTGCGTTATAGTGGTTTTTTGTTCTCGTTCATTGAGGTCTAAATGTTAAGGCTAAATACCTTTAACTCGATCACACACTGGTTCAAAAGAAACAATTAATTTACAAATAGATATTGGGAAGTATGGGTATGACACAGCAACCTGCATTGATGGTCGACAGTTTCGACAAGAAGATCCTTAACATCGTACAAGACTCAAACAGAGCTACCTCAGACAAGATTGCAGAAAAGGTCGGGCTGTCTCCTGCTGCCGTTCAGCGCCGCTTAAAACGCATGAGGGCGCAAGGTGTCATTCAAGCTGATGTCTCAGTTATCAACCCAAAAGCGGTCGGTCATGCGATGACGTTTATCGTTCAGGTGACATTAGAACGCGAGCGTGTGGATTTGATGCACAACTTCAAAAAAGAGATGAGTTCCAACCGCTCAGTACAGCAGTGCTATTACGTAACTGGCAGTTCAGATTTCATCATGATTGTCACGGCAGCAGATATGGAGGGTTACGACAACTTTACTCGTGAAGCCTTCTTCGATAATGCCAATATCAAGAGTTTTCAAACCAATGTGGTGATGGATAACGTCAAGGTTGGGCTGACGATTCCAATTGATGATCAGCGCGATTGATGACCAACTCGATTGATGACCAGTGCGATTAGAAAGCAAGGCGTGTCGTGAAATGAAGTCAAAAAAGAGAGGAAAAAAGACGGTATGAAGAAACCTTACATACCGCCAACCTTGGGGCTTACTTTATTATTCGTTGTTCGCGATTAGCTATTAACTATTAACTATTAACTGCTAACTGCTAGCTATGTACTTTTCGCTATTAGATTTTATTGTCGATGATCTGTTGGTAGAGATCGGGGTCGGTTGCCCCTTCAGTACCAATCACCAACACTCGACTGTCTTGAGTCAAATTCAATTTTTCAGCGAAGTTCGGAGCTTGCTTGGCGATGATCGCTGCGGCAAATCCAGGAACTGCAGATTCCCCGCCCTCTATCGCTACTTCCGTTTGTTCGCCACTTGCCAACATGCGCATCGCTTGCGGGATCGCCTCTTCACTCAACGTCATAAAGTCATCAGCGCCATTTTGTAGAATCGTCCACGCCAAGCTTGAAACCTCACCACATGCCAAACCGGCCATCAGCGTCTCTAAGTCGCCCGTAACCACAATTGGCTTACCCGCTTGAGCACTCTTCTGTAAGCAGTTAGCCTGCTCAGGTTCTACGATTACAAAACGTGGACGATCGACGCCCCACAGATCCCAGAAGTAACCGCAAACAGCGGATGCCAAACCACCTACACCGCCTTGCACAAAAACATGAGTTGGAATCTCGCCATTCAATTGCTCGACAATTTCAGCCAACATCACGGTGTAGCCTAGAGCAACGTCTTTAGGGATTTCCATGTAGCCTTCATAAGAGGTGTCCGAAACAATCACGCGATTTTGCGCTTTAGCTTCTGAGTCGGCCAAGCGAACGGATTCATCGTAGTTACCGGTAATGCGTATCACTTCTGCACCGAACGCTTCCATCGCTTGCTTGCGGCCTTCCGAGACGTCACGGTGAATGTAGATAACACAACCACAACCAAACATTTGTGCGCCCCATGCGACGGAGCGACCATGATTTCCGTCTGTCGCGCAGCTGACAACGATTTCAGCAACTTCTGATTTCCACTCCCCGTTGAGCAGCTCACTGATGGTAGGGTTCTTCCCATAACGATTGGCGATTTCAATCTGAAGCTGACGAGCAACGGCATAAGCGCCGCCCAGTGCTTTAAAACTCTTTAAGCCAAAACGCTGCGATTCATCTTTATACCAAAACTTGTTTACGCCGATCTCAGCAGAAATACGATTCAATTCATGCAAGGGAGTGACGGAATAACCCGGCCATTGTGAAATGTCCTTAATTGCCTGCTCAGAACTCGCAACACTCAGAATATCAAGTTGCTCACTTGAGTACTCCAATTCAGGGTGTGCTTGAGGGTTAGCATAGTGTGTCAGAGTGCCTGCCAGTAACTGCATAAATGATCGTCCTTATTAGTCATTCACATTGCTCCTTACATCACCAAGCATAATCGTCTTCGGCTTGTAAGGCTTGCGGATATTAAAGTTTATCGGCATCAAAGTGCTGTGATTGTGCTTTCTAAAAACCAAATCTGCAGAAATTAGTTGTTACTTAGCGAATAAATGCGGTTTTTACTCACATTCATGATCTCACGTTGAATTCATGAGCATTACAAGCGGTACCGCCTTCAATTCCAAAACAAAAAAGGCTGGTGATGACAAAGCACAACCAACCTTTCAACATACACACCTAATTTTTAATGCGAGTCAAAGCTACTCAATACGAGTGATGAAACCGTATTTATCTGAATCGGCCTTAGTCACCCAGTGTTCACCAGAGGCAGGAGCTGAATCTAAAGTGAAGATATAAAAATCGATTCCTTTGTCTCCCATCACCTTTTTAAAGTAGGTCGCTTGCTTACGATGGCTTTCATTGGTGTATGGGAATTCTTTGGCTGTTTTATCACCCTCAGCCCAACTGTGCACACCAACCTGCTTATTAAGCTCAATAGCTTTGGTGGTATCAGCGCGTTGCAAAACTCGTGGATTACCCGCTGCGAACAGATCCGTGCCGCCAGAGAACACCGAGCCTGTTGGGGTAACCACCGTCGTCATATGGTTGTTGTTGATCACCCGCCCAGTGTACATATTGATATCGTCGTCAGCGCTGCCACCGATATGGTTAGTGAACTTCAATGTCATCTCACTGCCTTGATACAATTTCACGATATCAAAAAGCTGAGAATAGGTTGATGCCCCCAGAGTAGACCGAATTCGATCAACAGCACCTGTCTCGTTGAGCACATCGCGGTAAAAAGCGTTGAAAGCAAACGATGTGGTAATGGTTACCTTGTTGCCAGTTTTGGTGTTACTCAAAACCGTAGACCCGAGACTAGTCACGTATTGCGACAGCTCGTTTTGGTATTCAAGCTCAACTGCAAGCTTTCTATTGCCCGTTGTCGTTTGGATTAACGTTGTATCATTACTAATTGAACGTAGAGCCGTACCACAATCAAATGAATCAAAAAAATTACCCTCGCTGTAAATTGCACAGTCATCGACTCCTGCATCTGGAAAGTACAGGTCAACGCTTTGGCCTAAGCTATCTACAAGCCTAACTACTTTTTGCTTATCACTAATATCTTCAGCAAACTGAATTTTTTCATACTGAACACCATCATAAGTAAGCTTCATTGCTTCTTGGAGCTCTTGTCGCTCTTGATACAACTCATCAAGCTTAGCCGATGAAAATACGTAATCAGCTTTAGGCTTCGTTTGCGCCTTGGTGTCAGCCTTGCTTGAGCTTGAATTACAGCCAGCTAAAAAAATCAAAGGTAACGCCAGTAATGCCTTTCGATAGTCGTTCATAAAATCATTCCCATAATGTTTTGATGGAAGTGATTCTATTATTTAAACCCGCAAGCATCTGTCCCGTGAATGTATGAGAGTGTAATTCTTTTTGAACGTTGTTTTTTATTTTCCCCAAAAGTCAAAATCATCATTGAACTGACGTGGAAAGTGTTTAATCATTCACGTTAGGTATTTTTCGTGAAGCGTTTAAATTTAATATGCGATATCGACTTGCATAAGATGAGAATCGCTCACGTCATCTCGATAAGTGAAATGCATGATAAGGCTGGGAGTGGAATGACAAAACCTAAAATGATCATCGTGGAAGACGATTTAAAACTTCAGAAAATGTTGCAGGATTACTTTGTCACGCAAGATTTTGATGTCTCCACGTTAGATGATGGCGGTGATGCCGCACATACTATCCTATCTGAGCAACCTGATATCGTACTCTTAGATCTAATGCTTCCTGTAAGTGACGGACTTACAATCTGCCGACAGACGCGTACACACTACAAAGGTAAAATCCTGATGCTCACCGCTAGTGATGACGACTTCGATCATGTCGCTGGTCTAGAGACAGGGGCTGATGACTATGTCACCAAGCCAATCAAACCAAGAGTTCTGCTGGCAAGAGTTCGTTCACTATTACGTCGCCAAGATACCAATACTGCTTCAGCCGACGGTTCAGACAACCTACAGTTTGATAAACTGGTCCTGAAAAACACCTATAAGAAATGCGAACTTTCGGGTGAGGTTTTGTCACTCACAGACAGTGAGTTTGACCTACTTTGGTTATTGGCAAGCAACCCCGATACTCCACTATCACGTGACTACTTGACGAAAACGCTGCGTGGTATTGAGTACGACGGAATCGACCGAACAATTGATAACAAGGTGGTACGTCTAAGAAAAATATTGGGCGACGACCATGCGCCAGCAGAGAAAATTCAGACGATTCGCGGAAAAGGCTACTTATTTGTTTCCACCGCCTGGCATTAAACCTCGCTCAATACGAGCGTAATGAAAGAGAGCGATTATGCGACGTATCTATTTGGAGTCCCTACTAGGGCTATTGATTTGTTTTATTAGCGGTATTGTCGCCTACGAAATTTGTGTTTATCAACTCAATACCGACTACGAATATGTACTGCAAGATTATGAAGCAACAGCCCACCAACAACTGATAGAAAACATCGCCAAGAATCAAGGCCTTGAAGCGGCTCATCAAGCGATAAACCAGTTTGTAGAGACCACACGAAATAAACTGGTTACGTTCAGCCCTGAAGATGAAATTCCAGGCCCCGTTTCTAAGTTTTTCAGTACCAACCCAAGTACCTTTATCTTTCATGATGAAGAGCGGGATCTTTGGTTTCGCTTAGCAAACAGTGATAACACCTATCACTACCTGCCCAACAGTGAAGCATTCGTTAGGCAAAAAATCGAGTTAGAAGATGACCTCATTTGGTTGTTCTTTTTAGCGAGCTTTATCTTATATGGTTTATGCCATGTACTGATCATCTTCCGCCGAGTAAAAAAACTGGAATCAGCCACTCTGAGTTTTGCAGAAGGGGATCTCTCCTCGCGAGCTGAGACTTCAAGTGGCATTGCGATCGGTTCACTGAACAAATCCTTCAACCTAATGGCCGACCGAATTCATCGCTTAATTGAAAGCAATCGCTCACTCACTAATGCTGTCGCTCATGAACTGCGCACGCCAATATTTCGTATTCAGTGGCAAGCTGAAATGTTGAAAGACACCCTGCTAAACGAAGAGCAAGAAAGTACGATTGAGAGTATTGTCGAAGACACTGAAGAGATGGAAAAGATGGTTGATGAGCTATTGTATTACGCCAAACTTGACAGCTGTGACCTAGAAAACTTGCAACAACCATTAGAGATAAGAGACCTTCTCGACCACGCAATGACGCGCTGGAACAAAGATACAGAGCTCGACATAAACCTATCACTGCCAGAGCAACCTTATGAAATTCTTGCGGATGAAATACTGCTAAACCGCGCTCTAGATAATCTAGTACGCAACGCTATGAAATTCGCACGCTCTCAAGTGCTAATTGAAGCAACCGCGCATCAAGAGCAGCTGCAGATTGCTGTACATGACGATGGTGATGGCGTAGCACAAGAACATCAAGCGCGCCTATTTGAACCCTTTTACGTTGGCGACAAAGCGCGCAATAAAGCTAAGAGCGGCCATGGTTTAGGGCTCTCTATCGTCGATAAGATCTGCGCTCAACACGGCGCTACCGTGGAAGTAGGTCAAAGCCAAACCTTAAATGGTGCAGTATTCACTATAACCATTCAGCTATGTAATGATTCAGATGACAAACCCATACAGTAACGACAAAACACCTCTGGAATAATGTTCAACATCGGCCGGGAGATGCTGTCTCCCTATGAACCTATTGAACCTAAACTCCAACCATTCTTAAGGTGTGTTTATGAAAAAGTTATTAGTTATTTTGGGTATTGTCTCTCTTGCAGGTTGTTCAGGTATTAGCCACAACGATGAAGTTTACACAGCGCACGCTGAGAGCTTCAACATCGTCGGTTTCCAAGTTCCTGGTAACACACAAGATCGTGCAATGGAATTAGTACCTGAAGGCGCTACGGTTGAGACTATTCGCTCGACAAACTCTGACACAAGCTCTGTTCTGGGTATCATCAACCGTATTATCGGTATCGACTACGTTCAAGTTGGCGGTAAGAAGCAGTAATTCGCTTTAGTTACTTGCACACGCAAGTTACACACCTTCAATCAGTCGCCCGTACAAACCAAGTACATCTAAGCCAGTGACCTCGTCACTGGCTTTTTTCATCCAGTCGTTTTTGTGCTCTGTGCCAAATAAGTTCCTAATTACCCTGTCTTCATATAATTAACAATTCTAAAAATAAGCCCAAAAACCTTCAATTTCCTATCAAAATGGCCCTTAAATTCGCTTAATTACCTTCCGCTTAAACTGAGACGCCTAAATCGTTGATCCTTCTATCAGCCCAAAATCCGTTAATTGAGGCACAGATCAATTTATCCAGAAATCTTAATTTCCATAAAAAAATAACACTTAATAAAAGTATCATGATTTTATAAATAAAACCTATGAGTGCGTTCAAAAATAAACAGAAACGATAACTATCTGTAAATACGAGAAATATAAGTTTCATGAATAAAAGAGAGCATTGCCATGCTACTAATTAATCGGATCGAATGATGTAAATTCGTTGTGATAATTTTGTTACTTTTTCATGGATTTTACATGGAAAGAGAAAATAACAATGAAAATGAAAAAGCGTTTAGTTGCCGTTGCTATAGCGAGTGCTATGTCTTTATCAGTGCATGCAAGTGAATCCGTTAACATCGATCAACCGATCAACTTTACTAGCTTTTCTGGGTTGAACACTCAGTTAGGTGTCAGTAACGCCTCTAGCTTTAAGATGGTGAAGGAAGTTAACCTCAAAAAGCGTGGTATCTACAAAGTTAAGATCCAGCAGAACATCTGGGGAACACCCGTTTGGGGGCATTACCTAAACGCCACTCAAAGTGTACAAGGTGGCGCACTTAAATCCGTTCAAGGCAGTTACCTCAAAACAACAACCCTTGAGCGTTCTTTTGTTAAGCCATCCATCAACAGCGCTCAAGCGATTGAACTGGCGAGTAAAGATCTTAAGACTCAAGGCTTAACCAGCAAATCTCTAGACAACGTACAACATGAGCTGTTTATTTATCAGGGCACCTCTAACCAAGGAGCCGATAAACAAGGCATTGGCAAACAAGGTGCAGATAAAACACGCCTAGTCTACGTTATCTCTTATCTCGTTGAAGGCAGTGAACAGCCGACCCGACCGTTCACCATGCTAGACGCGCACACAGGCGAAGTCATCGACCGCTGGGAAGGTATTGCCCACGCTCAGATCGGTACAGGCCCTGGCGGTAACGAAAAAACAGGCATGTACGAATACGGCACCGACTACCACTACCTTGATGTTCAAGAAGTGGGCACAGAGTGTGTGATGGAATCGGAAAACGTGGTCACGGTTGACCTGAATGGTGCAACAGACGGCGACACCACTTACAGCTATGAATGTCCTCGCAACGAACACAAAGCCGTGAATGGCGCATTCTCACCACTCAACGATGCCCACTACTTCGGTAACATCGTGTTCGACATGTATAAAAATTGGTTCGACACAGCACCACTCTCCTTCAAACTCATGATGCGTGTCCACTACGGTAACAACTACGAGAATGCATTTTGGGACGGCAGAGCCATGACCTTTGGTGATGGTGAAAGCTTCTTCTACCCACTTGTAAGCCTGGATGTATCAGCGCACGAAGTAAGCCACGGTTTCACAGAGCAAAACTCAGGTTTGATCTACGCAAACCAATCGGGCGGCATGAACGAGGCTTTCTCTGACATGGCTGGTGAAGCGGCTGAATACTACATGAAGGGCACCAACGACTGGATGGTAGGACGCAATATCTTCAAAGGCGAAGGCGCTCTACGTTACATGGACGATCCATCACGCGATGGCTCTTCAATCAACAACGCATCTGAATACTACGATGGCTTGAACGTGCACTACAGCTCGGGTGTATTCAACAAAGCGTTCTACCACCTAGCAACCACGCAAGGTTGGGACACCAAGAAAGCGTTCGAACTGTTCGTGCTAGCCAACCAAATCTACTGGTCTGAAAACAGTGATTTCTGGCAGGGCGCTTGTGGCGTGAAGAACTCAGCAACCGACCTTGGTTACAGTGCCGATGACGTTGTTTCTGCGTTCAACTTAGTGGGCGTATCACCTTGTGGCGAGCCACCACTTCCGCCAGAACCGGAATACCAACGTCTTGAAAATGGTGTTGAAGCTGCAGTTGCTGGTGAAACCGGCTCAAAAACTTACTTCGATATCGAAGTACCAGAAGGCCAAGACAAGCTAACGATTGATCTTGCTATCTCTACTGGTGATCCGGATATGTATGTCGGTCTAGATTATGCGCCAAGCTCTCAAGAGAATATCTGTAAGAGTGAAAGCGTAACCGATGAAGTATGTGTAATTGAAAACCCAACAGCTGGTCGCTACACGGTGAACATTCTGGGTTACTCAGATTACGCAGGTGCAAATCTGAAAGCATCATACGAATCAGGTAACGCTAACGTACCGCCAGTTTCTTCTTTCGAACACACCATTGTCGGCAAAGAAGTAGAATTGCGCAGCACAAGTTCGGACAGCGATGGTCAGATCGTCTCTTACCAATGGAACCTAGGCGATGGCAATACGCAAACAGGTGAAGTGACTCGTTATACCTATGCTGAAGCTGGCGACTACGTGGTTACCCTAACCGTGACTGACGATGCAGGTGTTGCGACATCAACAAGCAAGTCGATCACGATTGAAGGTGATTCAGCGGAAGGCTTCCCACTAAAACTGAAGTTTGGTAACAAAAACCCGAACGGCAAGGCACGCGTTAAGCTGGCGTGGGATTACGACACCAACGACTACTTCGTGATTAAGCGTAACGGCAAGAATGTTGGTGCGACAGACTTCAACTCATACGTCGACAAGTTCCGTCACAACGGCACAGTAGATGTGGAGTACCAAGTATGTACCTCAAGCGATATCTGTTCAGAAACCAAGCACTACCGTTTCATTAAAGCACAGTAATCAATAGCAAATTCAGGGCTCCGAAAGGGGCCCTTTTCTCTATTGTATGTTTAGCGCATGAAACATCTACACAAAAACATCCACGCATTACACAAAAATCACACCCATTAACATAACAATACTCACCATAAAAAGGACGACAAATGGCTATTCAAAAAAGCATGCTAGCTTTGGCTGTACTCGGAGGTTCTCTAGCCTTAATCAACAGTACTTCGGCTTACGCATCCCTAGGCATCACACCACCAGCGAACGAAGAGGTTTGGATCACCACCGATGCTGACGCACAGCATATAATGACTCAGCATGGCGCAACGGTTTACCCAAGCGTGACGGGAAACAAGCATTCCATCGTCGCGAAAATCAACCAGAAAGAGCTCGCGAAACTATCCAGCCACATGCACGAAGAGACTCACCGTTGTGGTGGCTACATGGTGCACGAAGACAAAGCTAGCGCACTCAAAGCCGCAGCGATGCCACTGACAATGAGCAGCTTCGAAAAGCCGGTGATCAGCCATCAAGACACAGTGAACGACCTACTCGCTCAGGTCGAACCGAACAACATGGTCACAACCATTGAAAATCTAACCAACTTCACCAACCGTTTTTATACTACTTCTACTGGTGTCGCTGCTTCAGATTGGCTTTTAGAGCGTTGGGAAACTGAAATTAAAGATGTGCCGTATGCGTCTGCACGCCAAATCACGCATGCCGAATATCCGCAGAAATCCGTTGAAGTGACACTGCTTGGCGCTAAATATCCTGAAGAGATCGTCGTTGTTGGCGGACACCTTGATTCGACCGTTGGATCTTGGACAAGCGAAGGCACCATCTCACCGGGAGCCGATGATGATGCGTCTGGCATTGCAACGGTAACAGAGTCGCTTCGCCTGATGATCGCCAGCGGTATTCAGCCAGACAAAACTATCAAATTCTACGGCTATGCTGCGGAAGAAGTGGGGCTGCGCGGTTCACAAGATGTCGCCAATGCATTAAGGGATAAGCAAGCTAACGTTGTGTCGGTACTGCAATTAGACATGACCAACTACAACGGTTCAGCGCACGATATCACCTTCATCACAGACTATACCGACAGTAACTTAACCGCCTACTTGAGCGAGCTGATCGACACTTACGCTAGTGAGATCAGTTACGGTTTCGATGATTGTGGCTATGCCTGTTCTGACCACGCCTCTTGGCACAATGTTGGCTACCCAGCTGCCATGCCATTCGAGAGCATGTTTAACGACTACAATCCAAGTATTCATACAGAGCACGACACGCTTGAGAACTCCGATCCAACCGCGACACATGCGACCAAGTTCGCCAAACTGGCCATTGCTTACCTTGTCGAAACCAGCCTTGATTCGCCCGTTGCAGGGCCAACAGAGCTTCAATATGACGTCCCTGTAGAAGGGCTATCCGCTGGTTACGGTGAAGAGCAATTCTTTACCGTAACAACAGAGTACTCTGGTCAGTTAACCGTAACCATGACAGGCCCTCGTAGTGGCGATGCCGACCTTTACGTGAAACACAATGGCACCGTATCGAAAGCAAGCTACGATTGTCGTCCATACCAGAACAGCAGCAACGAACAGTGTGTATTAGACATGCCTGCGGGGGAATTCAACATCATGGTGCGCGGCTACCGTAACTTTAACGATGTCACCATCGTCGCTAACTTTGTGCCGGATTGGCTGTAACTAATCACTAGCAACTGGCAACCCAACGAGCCTTGGTGGTAGGTTTCAATTGAGCATCCACTAGGTTTACTCGGCCAACCAATTGGCTAACCACTTAGACAAAAAACATAACGCAGCTGAACTGGCTGCGTTTTTTTCAGTGGCAACATAGATGTAGATGAAGATGAAGATGAAGATGAAGATGAAGATGAAAATAGTTACTTAACCAAAAACTAATTAAGCATCCCAAAATGTAAATAAAAAGTTATATTTTAATTAAGTAATTTGACCACCTTACCCCAACACACCCACCTTATATTCAATTCTATAAATAACCAACACGAATAATAAAGCGTTCACTTAATTAGTTAATGCTTATTCTATTACTCTCTAACCACGAGAACATAATACCCGCCACCTAAGTCTCTAAATAATTTAAATATAATTACACAAACTTTCATTTAATGATTTATTTAAAGTAAGACAACGCTATATACCTATTATAAATAAGGGTAAAACCAAGAAGCGAACTCAAGACAACAACAAAATAACCAATACAAACAACAAGTAATACCAGTTCAATTACGAGACACCGGTCCAATTAAAATAAGCACTCCATACGCCAAATAAATAGGACCTCAATGCATTTAATAAATATTGCATATATTAACTAGATGTATATTATCTATAAATAATCCAGAGTTATATGCGCATTTTATAAGTGTTATATTATTTACATTCAGGAATAACCCTGAATTATAAAAATAATCAAACACTGCTTATATTGGAACTAGTTATGAGTGCTAAACTAAAAATCATTCTTTCTATTATGGGGCTGACTGTCATTTTAATCATGGCGACAAGTTTCTTAAGCTGGAAGAACTTCGAAACATCATCGACCATAAGTTACAAAAAACAGTTAGGGTACAAGTCTCAACTTATCGCAGACACTATTGGACAGAAAATCAATCGTTACTTTGATGTTCTAACTTTGGTAAGCAATGAACTTTCGTTCACTGAGGATGGTCAAGTCGATACTTTGCGTGCAGTCAAAACACTCCAAAGCGCAATGCACTCAACAAATGTCATCAACGTCTACTTTTCATTAGCAGACGGAACCTCTTACTCATCAAAAACCAATGGCATCATCGAAAACTTTAATGCCAAAACCAAACAACGTGAATGGTTTTTGAAAGGTATGAGCGGCCAAGACAAGATCATTACTCGCCCTTATCTAGCGACAACAGGTGATCAGGTGATGTCCCTCGCCATGCCGATCTACAAACAAGGCAAAATTGTGGGTGTTGTCGCGCTTAACATCTTGGTTGAAGATCTCAGCAAGTTCACACAACACCTCACCACGAACAACAAGATCTTTGTCACTCGTGAAGATGGTTTTATCTTGGCTGCACAAAGCTCATCCGTGGTAGGCAAAAACATCTTCAACGAAATTCCATCTTTCAAAAATCGAGATACCTCTCGTGAAGAAAGCTTTGAATATGTTTATCAAAACACTGAGTTCTTGGCATCAGCCGCTAACATTAAAGACCTTGGTTGGAGTGTATGGGCATGGGACAAAGAGTCTAGCGTCAATCAAGACTCACAAGATAACCTTACTGAAACGCTGATCACCTCTTTGACGCTATTGCTTATTTGCGCAGGCTGCGTGTACTACGTTGTCGAAGTATTGGTTTACCGCCCATTAGGGGGAGAGCCAAGCGAGATAGAAGCAACGGTTGCCAAGGTAGCTTCAGGTGATTTTACTGCGATTAACCAGCAACAAGGGAAAGCGATTGGTATTAATGCTGCAGTTAACGATATGGTCAATGAGCTGAGCACCACGATCGACATGATTCGTAGTTCATCAAACGACTTGTTTAAGTTTGCAGAAGGTATCACGACCGCCGCAGACAGTGTGAATTCGAGTTCCGCTTCCCAAATGGAGCAATTAGAACAAACCTCAACGGCAATGAATGAAATGTCGGTCGCCGTCGATGAAGTTGCACAGAACGCTCACCGAGCTTCAGAAGCTGCGATGCAAGCTGCTCAAGAGGCACAATCGGGCAACCAAACCTTCGATACTGTGAGTATCAGTATTGTGAACCTTTCACGCGGTATTGAGGAAGTCTCAGATGTCATTAATACCGTTGGCGAAAAAACCTCGAGTATCGGCACCGTACTGGATGTCATCAAGGATATTGCTGACCAAACCAACCTACTCGCGCTTAATGCTGCGATTGAAGCTGCACGTGCAGGTGAACAAGGGCGAGGCTTTGCCGTTGTCGCTGATGAGGTTCGTAATCTCGCAAACCGCACTCAACAAAGTACCAACCAGATTCAAGAAGTTATCGTCTCACTTCAGCACGAAGCCAATAACTCAATGGAAATGATGCTGACTAACCGAGAAGCTTCAGACCTCACAATGCAAAATGCGAAAAAAGCCCAGGCATCACTCCACGAAATATCGAATTCAATCACCGTTATTGAAGATATGAATACTCAGATAGCCACTGCGACGGAAGAGCAAACCCTTGTCGCAGGCGAAATCAACCAGAGTATCGTTGACGTCAATGACAAAGCCCGTGAGACACACAGCTTGTCTGCATCGAACCAAGAGAAAGCGTCGGAGCTTATTGCACTGTCTGAGAAGCTCACGCAAGCAGTCAGTACCTTTAAGCTAAACCGTTAACCTCAACAAGATTCAATAAAGACTGATTAGGGGAAACGGCTCCCCTAATCACAACACCATAGCTAAACCTCCAATCACCAACTGGGTGATTTGAGTAAACGATTTTTCGAAGTACCCCACACAACAACATCTAGTTATCTCTTTTCCATCTCGGCAAGGAGAGGCTTTTTGCTTTCTAAATTAAGCATATAACTTCGCTAACAATAAGGATAAACCTATGAAGTTAAAAAGATTAGCACTCATTACTGCTATGATTTCATCAAACGTCAATGCCTTTCAGGTCTGTAACATCGGAGACGAATATAACGTCTTGGACAGCGAAAGCTTTCATCAGATCCGACAGAAAAACTATGATGCCTTCGGTGAAGGCATTACTCCTGAAAACCTTTTCCCATCGGCGCCGGAACACATTATCGACTTAAAACCATCTCTATCCGAAGCCAGTGATATTTTGCCAGAAACCGCCACATTACTGGAGACAGGGCCAGCCCCGGCGATTGCGATTGAACCGGTAGAAGCGACACGATTAATGGAAACCTTGGGACGCTCGACCAGTGGCATGGCAAAAGGCGCGTTAGAAGCTTTGGGGCCAATTGGTGATGCGGTTGCTGTCGGCCTTTGGGCAAAAAGCGTTGCCAATAGCTTTCAAGACGAATCGCGCACCTCTTATGATAGGTTTGCCACCGTTATGGAGTTAGTCGATTGGTTTGGCGTATTAAAGCTTCCAGCTAGAGAAATAGATCGTCAAATATTGAGTAGCCGTTGGGATAGGATTGCGGCGGGTGACCATTATAGTTATCGCGTTCATGATGACCTGATTACTCAGCAAGATCTAAGAGACAAAAACCATTGGGCTGAACTCGCATCCAAACAGCAGGCCATGTTAAACGCAGTAGCACAAGGCTTCGCGACCGATCTTGCACTCAAATACCAACAGCATTATCAAGAAGTCGTTCAAGCTCAAACCATCATGGCAGAAGAACTGATTACAGGTGTCGAGCATGAACTGCGCAAAACTCTCTTTAGCCAGCTTGCAATCGACCATCAAGGCTCTCGCCTTTTCGCATCAGACATTGCCTTGAGCTGTAATGAAGAAACCCAAGCATTGGCAGAGCTTTACCCTCAACAAGATGTTGAAGAAAACAATAACCGCCCACCAGCGGTGCCGTCAAAGCGCCAAGCCAATCGAGCTCTTGCCAAACTCCAACACTGCCAGCAACAACTACTGGATGAAGCTATTGCCAAACTTGATGCCTTACGAGCGGGACAAATTCCAGGGCTTGACCAAGCCGCTGTGGAACAACTTTATACCCGAACGCTAGCAGCAAAGACGCAGATCATTGAAACCGCGGACAACCATGTCAATTTGCTCAAGAGTAAGTTGCAAAAAGAGATGTTTACACAAGGCGAAATCGCCGTTGAACGACTATTCCGTTCAGGCTCTGTAGAGACCATGCATAACTTCTTTAAGGCGCAAGCTGAGCGCAATGCCATTGACGAAATGACACGCAGTATTCTAGGACGCCCAGCAACGTCACAAGAAATACGCAACAAAGAAATTGTTCTCCAAAGCGGTTACAGAAAGTGCGTTCGTATTGGTATTCTCGGAGGAGACCCGAATTTTCGTGGCTGTGTCGAATATGCTTGGATACCAGCGGAAACTCGCCCGTTTAATCCATCTGAAGATACGGTTATTGCGCAAATCTATCCGCCGAATAAAGAAGCGGTGAAGCGAGTTCTTTTCGATACGTTAAGCACCTTAATTGCCGATGGCTGGAACTCAGAAGACGAGGAGTATTGGTTAGAGCAACAGATCTTGAACTTTTCTGCGCAGCAGCGCCTAAAACAACAAGCCGAATTCGATAAACAGCAGGTTTATCACTGGTTACTGGACTCCAGCGCAATGCTTGAAGGTGAATGTGGTGGCGGTAGCGCGTGTGCTGGGTGGAGCTTGTCTTACCTTCAAAAAGAGAATCTTTCACGACAAGCGTCGCTGCATCACATCAATAATTGGCACGCTAACTACTCCGGCAAAAGCGCCTATGTGCACTCAAAGCGTTATCAAAAACTTGAAAGCCTCATAGCTGTCGCACTGGCAAGTGAATGGCAGGCCAAACAAGCGGTAGAGTTTTTTAGTTTTACTTATCCAGGCAGTGCCGATCTCGAAACTAACGCGCCATTAATTTACTCAGCACTCAAGTCTTCATCGCTAGACATTACTAACCTGCAAGGTAATACGCTACAGCTAGCGAAAGGGATAGTGAAAACTCGACTTGCCGAGGCGATAAGCGTCTCAGACAGCAACGGTATTGAGTGGCTACATTCGCAAGTGGGCCAATTCCAGCGCTATACGTCGATCATCCACTCTCAACATATCTCTACGGGACATTACGCCTCTGGGGAAGGGGAAGTCACCGCTCTGTTTTCAGAGATGCTGCCTGCGCACCTGATGCGTTACCTGATTTCAGACATCATCCCTGATAGCTATGATGCCCGTATCGAGCGCTCTATTGACGCCATCTTTAACCCAACGTCTGAACTCAATCAACAGCTCGATAAATTAAGTAACACCAACGAAAACTTTACCAATCAACCCGGCCGTAGCTGCATGATCTACTATCCGCACCTTAAGAGCGCACTACTTGATGTTGCGGCAGATGAGCACCTGTACTGGCTTTCACCGCTCTCTGAATGGTACGACGCAGTCACTCGACAACAACTCAATATGTTTGGTGCTCTGAAGTATGCCGTGATCAATCAGAACACTTTCGGCATTCCATGTGATTTAAGCCCTAACAGCTACCAATACCAATAAAGGGCGGACACTATGAATACTCGATTTTTATTGCTGCTCTGTTGTCTGAGTTTTACTGCCTTCTCTCAACCGTTTGATGCGCTCAAACAGCCAAACCGTTTAGAGGAAGAGGTCACCCAGCTAGCAGAAGACTTCAAAGACTGGTCAAAGGCTTCCAATGGTTGGCGCTACTCCTTCATAACTGCCAATGAAAAGGAAGCAGTAGAAGACTTTTCCATTTCCGGCTATCAGACCGCTAATGACTACCTAAGAGCAACTGACACCTCAACATGGGGTGTCGCGGGGGCGGATGCGAGGCAGTACATTCGCACGGTTAAATCGGCTCTCAACAAGCTGCCAAAATACAAAGGGACCGCATACCGAGGGACTTGGGTAAAACTATCTCTGCTTAACAAGCTCGAAGAGGGGGACGTGTTGGTCGAGCCAGCATTTACTTCAACCTCTACTCTCCCAGAAGTCGCTAAACGCTTTTCGGTAGTGCATCCCAACTCCCCACAAAGGCTCAAGCGAGTGCTGTTTGAAGTAAAGATCAATCAAGGGGGTCACACCATTGCAGGGCTTTCGGAATACAGCAAAGAAGCAGAGGTTCTGTTTGCGCCAAATGCACACTTTAGAATCACCCAGATAGAGCGAACCTCTACCCATACCTACATCGGCGTGGAAACGGTGAAGGCATCTGCCGTCAAAAACACTCAGAAATATAACCTCTATTCAGGCGAAGAAGTAGAAGCATCATTTTGGCACTCTCTCGTTTGTACATAAGCTAAGGATCAAGCAATGAAAAAATTTATTGGAGTGCTTTGCCTCTCTTTAATGACAAGTTTTTCGGCACAGAGTGAGGAGTTTCCTGAGTTTAAAGGGCGTTCACTCTCCTATCAGGCGCAACAACAAATTGCGGATGACCTGATGGATTGGGCAACGACGCACCATGTAAAAGCTGAAAAAAAGATGATCAGTGAAGAGTACTCTGCTATCAAGAATTACGGCCGAGTGGATCACGACGTGGTCAATGAATACATGCGAGCTGGAGAGCCTGAAGGGTATCTGTCGGAAATGTTTGGTCGTACATTAAAGTCGCGAGTCTTTCATATGCGGAATGTGATGAATAAACTCCCTAACTACAAGGGTACGGTTTACCGTGGATCATCAATCAAGAACTCGCTACTGGAAAAGCTCAACATCGGTGACATTCTGCATGAGAAAGCTTTTTTATCGACATCGAAACTGCCTAGTGTTGCCAAGAACTTTTCGTCAGCTGGCGTTTACGAAGGCGCCTCTGCAGCTCAATTCAAAATTGAGTTAAAGTCAGCAGGTCGAGCGATCAATGCTTACACGTTTAAACCGGATGAAGCTGAAATACTCGCTAAACCCAACACTTACTATCGAGTAGAAGCGATTGAGCGAGTATCACCCAACAAAAACTACATCAAGATGCGAGAAGTAAAGAACCCCGCTCGGTACCTGAAAGCGGAACCTGATATCCACATTTATGACAGTTACAGCGGTGAAGAAGTCGCGGTTCGCAACCGTAGCTCACTCTATTGCCTATAGTGCAGCGTGCCTGCTACTTTGTAAGCGGCTGATAAAAAAGACCATCATAATGATGGTCTTTTTTATTATTGAAGCAGGGGTAATTTAACTACTTGTTTTACGCATTATCTTGCCACAAATATATTCGCCAATAGGCATCGCTGAAGTCGCCGCTGGCGATGGTGCATTGCACACATGCAAGCTTCTTGGGCTTTCCGCAAACAGGAAGTCATGAACCAAGGTACCATCCTTCAGTACCGCTTGAGCACGAATGCCTGCTGGGTAAGGTTTGAAATCTGACACCGTAATGCTCGGGCAATATTTGTTCACTAACTTTAGATAACCCGGCTTCCACCAAGAGTTTTTAAACTCGACCAAACCGGTTTTTAGATTATTCGCAGTCACTTTCCAAAAGCCCGCAAAGCTCAGCATCTGCCAAGTGTCCTTGAAACTAAAGTTAAGCTTGCCATAACCTTCTCGCTTCCAGCCTTGAACTGCATTTGGCCCTACTGTTACGGAGCCATCAATCATGCGTGTTAAATGCACGCCCAAGAAAGGCAGTTCTGGGTCAGGGATCGGATAGATAAGGTGATTCACCACTTGGTTGTGTTTGGCGTCCAACTGATAATACTCACCGCGATATGGGACGATTTGAAAGTCGGTTTCGATGCCAAGCATGCTGGTCATTCTGTCCGCCATCAAACCAGAACAAGTGATCAAGAATCGACTATTCAGTTGAAGAGTCTGACCATCAACTTTGCACGTTAACTGCACCTCATCTTCTTGCTCATCGGCCATAATCACTTCCGTGCCTAGACTGAGCTTACCACCCGCTTTAACAAACTCTTGAGCCATCACTTCGGTGACTTTTTTGTAGTCCACGATACTGGTGGTTTTGACATAAATCGCGCCCAAGCCCGTGATGTTCGGCTCTGCAAGTTTCAGCTGCGCTTGATCCAAGAGGTCGACATCAATGTCGTTATCATGACAACGTTGATAGAGCGCGTTCATGCGCTCCACTTCCTGCTCATTGGTCGCGACCAACAGCTTGCCACAGTTTTCGACAGGGATATCGTGTTGGCTGCAAAAGGCGATGGTGCGCTCTACGCCACGCTTACAAAAATCCGCCTTTAAACTGCCCGGAGCATAGTAAACGCCAGCGTGAATTACACCACTGTTATGGCCAGTTTGGTGCTGCGCGAAGCCACGCTCCTTTTCGACTAAAAGGATACTTTTATCAGGGTAAGCTTGCTGTAATTGCCATGCCGTCGACACGCCAACAATGCCACCACCAACGATAATATAGTCGTATGTTGAGTTCATAATATTCCTACATTCAATCCTTTTAATTATAGGGAAGACGCGACAGTGTCAGGTTCGGTTTGAGGCAAAGATTCTTGCTCATCTTCCGATTCCTTTTTCACTTGATTAGCATCGTATTGACGAGCCGTGTGAATAAAGAGACCAACGAAAAGTGCAACGCACACTAGGCGAATCACAACGGAAATGTCAGGCCAAACCAATGCCACACCCAACACGATTAACACAGCACGAGTCAGCAGATTAATTTTATTTTCTAGATAGCCTTCAATCGCAGCAACAAACGCGTAAGTACCAATAATAGCAAAGCCTCCTGTGACCAAAACCGAGGTCACATCCCAACTTACTAAGTTGGTGTAGGCAATCAACAATGGCACTAAGTACAGGCCTTTTGCGATCTTCCATGCCATTAAACCGGTTCTCATTGGTGGCGTTTTAGCAATGGTCGCAGCCGCAAATGCGGTTAAGCAAACTGGCGGGGTTACGTTGCTGTCTTGCGATAGCCAGAAAATGATCAAGTGTGCAGAAAGCAGTGCAAGACTGATCGCTTCTAAGCCCAAGCTTTGCTCAAGCAGAGTTTCGACAAAATCAGCAGGGACTAACGCAATCATCTCTTTGGCGGTTTCGAGTGCCATTGGCGCATTCAGTAAATCTAATTTTTCTGGCGCCGCCAACATGAAGATAGCTTTCGCCTGTTCAGGTAACTGGCCCGAAACCAACAAGTCTAGCAACTGACTTTCAGCAATCAGTTTGTATAAGGCAGGAGCCGACAGAGTACCCAACACGATGTAAGCCGCGGTTACCGGTAAGCCCATACCGAGAATCAAAGATGCCAGCGCGATTAAGGCTATCATCACCAACAAGTCGCCGTTCGCCCAACTGTTGATCATCAATGAGAAGGTGTTACCAATTCCGGTCGTACTGATCACGTTGATAACTAATCCAATGCCTACCAACAACACCGCCGTGGTCGCCATGTTTTTTGCGCCTTGAGAAAGCGCTTCAATGATCGCCTTTGGACCCATTTTGTGATTTTTAGAGAACCATGAAGCCACGACGACAGACAGAATCGAGATACCCGCTGCGTAAGTCGGCGTAAAACCCTTCACCAACAGAGTCACCAACACCGCTAATGGGATCAGGTTGTGCCAGCCCGACAGCAATACCTTCAATAGAGGTTCACAGCCAGAAGTAACTTTTTGCACGCCACTGCGTTTTGCTTCAATACGCACAAAAAATGCCACAGACAAAAAGTAGATAAGCGCAGGTAAGAAGGAAACCGCAATGATGTCGACATAAGGGATCTGGGTGTAAGACGCCATGATAAACGCACCCGCACCCATCACTGGTGGCATCAACTGCCCGCCCGTCGATGCAGCCGCTTCAACACCGGCCGCGAAACGCGAAGGGAAGCCTGCCTTTTGCATTAACGGAATACTGATCACACCCGTCGATACGGTATTTGCTACGCTCGAACCAGACACCGATCCCATCAAGCCTGAGCCAATTACGGCGATAAAGCCCGGGCCACCAATCACTTTGCCAGCTGCTGCGCGAGACACATCAATGATGTAATCACCGACACCCGAACGCACTAAGAATGCGCCAAATAGGATGAACATAAACACGAAGGTCCAGCTGATTCTAGAGATAGAACCGAACATCCCTTCTGATGAATAAAAGCTTCGATAAAGCAGTGTTTCAAGGCTCAAACCCGGAAAGTGAAAGATGCCACTGGTCCATTGCCCCCACAGCACCACATAGCTCAAACACACCAAGATAAGCACCGGAATAAACCAGCCCATAGTGCGGCGAATCAGTTCAATAACGATGGCAATCGCCAAGATAGAGAAGAACCAATCACTGGCGATGAACTTAACCCCTCGCTCATACAAAGCATCTTCTGCAAAGGGAATGTAGATAAGACAAGCCAAAGCCGCCAAGGCAATTCCGATGTCGACAGCCAAAGCAATTTTGCTTTTTTTCAGTGAGATATGGGCGGGATACCAAAGTGCACAAATGATCGCAAAGCCAGCAAAGTGGGTCGCCGAGATCCAAAGTTCTGGCAAAGTAGATAAGGTGTTAAACCAAATGTGTAATAGGGAGAGGATTACTCCCATTGTCGTTATCGCTTTGCCCACCCACGGAAAATCCGTTCGGGTCGGCAGTTCAAATTTTTTCAGTTCCTGCTGCAGCGAATCGCTCATAGAAAACTCCTGCTCTCCGCAGCAAACACGAAGAGAAAATCCATAAAGTGAAGAGGGGCACGAACACATTCTTAAGCGAACGTGCACCAAGCAATTAAGTCACGAAGGGGTAGTTGATGGCAAACAGCTAGTTAACGATCAACTCAGAAGGGATATCGATGCCCACTTCTTGGTAGTAACGTGCAGCGCCCGGGTGAAGTGGAACAGGCAGACCTGCGATCCCTTTCTCGAGTGCCATTGCTTTGGTTGCTTTGTGGATACCTTGTAGGAAAGGTAGGTTTTCATAGATAGCTTTGGTCAGCTGATACACGTCTTCTTCAGAAATGTCTTCACGAACCGCTAGGAAGTTGGGTTGAGCGATAGTGGTGATCGGCTTATCAACACCTGGGTAAGTGTTTGCAGGGATCTCATATTTAGTCCAGATATTGTAATCGCCGTTCGCTTGTTTGATTTGCGCATCGGTAAACGACAGGATTTGAATGTCTTCACCCAAGGCTGCAAACGCTTGAGTTACCGCGCCAACAGGCACGCCAGCAGGCGTATTCATACCATCAATGGTGCCATTTTGTAGTGCGCTGGCACTGCCGCCGTAACCCATAAAGGCGAGTTTAAATTGTTCTGGGTTAACCGACAGGCCTTGCATGATTTGGCGTCCTGAGTTCTCTGTACCTGAGTTCTTCTTACCGATAGAGAATTTTTTGCCGTTAAGGTTTTCTAAGTCGCTCATGGTGCCCGTTTCTGTCAGATCAGAGCGCACAATAAAGTGTTCAACGTTTTGCCATAGCATAGAGACTGAACGTAGTTGTTTTTGACTGCCTGACTTCTCATATGGACCAAGCCCTTGCCACGCCCACGCGCCATACAAACCCTGAAGAATGGCAAACTGTGCTTCGTTCTCATTGAGAAGTTTCACGTTCTCGCCCGATCCTGCTGAGCTGATAGCCGCCAAAGAAAAGTGCTGCTTTGGCGCAAGCTTAACTTTACTCAATGTCGCTAAAGCCACACCCACTGGATAGTAAGTACCACCCGTTGAGGCCGTCGCTAAAATGTAGCTGCGATCTTCTTGAGCTGAGGCATTGCTGATAAGGCCGATAGAGGCCATTGCGATTGCTAAAGTTTTAACTAGCTTGTTGTATTTCATTATTACTCTCCATGTAGAGTTATTCACGTTATATTTTTGTTAACAACAATTGCTAGATAGCAAGCACAATGCCAGTTTTTAAATTACTGTTTTTATTGACATTTATTTCAAAACCTACCTGAAGTAAGCCATTTCTTGCTTATTTGACTACGAATCAATGAGCTATTTTTTGCTTATCCCAAGCAGCGAATAACATCGGTTTAAAGGTAGCCAAGTCACACTGTGTTACATTTGCGTGATCAATGTTTATAAAATGATAAATATCTGATGAGCCATTTTTTGCTCATTGATTCCAGACAACACTTCTAATCTCATCATCAATTACGAATCGACATAATCGCTTCGGTTCAACGCATAACGCACCATCTTTTGGTTCAATGTTCGACGAGGTAAATCCAAGTCTTGCATCACATCATTGATGCGCCCCTGATAACGTACTAGCGCATCATGAATCACTTTTCGCTCAAAGCTCTGCACTTGAACCGCCAACGGGATGCCTGCCGTTGTGGACTCTGTGACAGAATTGGGGCGGCACGCCAAAATATCGCCAACAGTCAGGCTTTCATCCAGTGCGAAACGAATCGCAACATTACGCAGCTCACGCACATTGCCCGGCCATGCATACGACAACAAGGCATAACGATCAGCCTCACTGGCAACTCTGGTTTCACTGTTCGCTTCTTGAGTGAAGTGTTCGAAAAGGATCAAAGCATCGTCTTCTCGTTCACTAAGGGGAGGTAAATGCAGTTGAGCAACGTTCAAACGATAGAAAAGGTCTTGGCGAAAATCGGGGTGATTCAATAGATCGCTTTTCGAGGCAGAGACCACTCGTAGATCAACATGTTGTTGCTGATTTCCCCCCACGCGTTCGACGACATTATCTTGCAAGGTACGCAGCACTTTGACCTGCATCGACAGTGGCATACTCTCGATTTCATCGAGAAACACCGTGCCTTTGTCGGCAAATTCAAGCTTACCAATCCGTCGCTTGGCGGCACCAGTAAACGCACCAGCTTCGTGTCCAAACAGCTCACTTTCAAACAGGTTTTCTGGGATCGCGCCACAGTTCAGCGGTACAAAAGGGTGACTTTTTCGCTCGCTAAACTCATGCAGACAAGAGGCAACCAGTTCTTTACCACAGCCGGTTTCACCATAGATGATCACATTGGTATCAATCGAGGCGACTTTTTGTATTTGCTCTCTCAATTCACACATTACTTTACTGCGACCAATCAGCACCTGTTCAATGCCTTTCAGATTATCCAGATAGTTCTGACGACTGTTTCTGTCTTGGCCACTTTGATGTTTTTCAACCGCTTCAGAAACCGTTTGAGACAGACGCTCAGGGTCGAATGGCTTCTCAATAAAGTCATACGCGCCTTGCTGTAACGCTTTCACGGCCATATCGACATCACCGTGCCCAGTGATCAAGATGACAGGCACCTCAGGTACTAACTGCTTAAATCGCGCAAGCAACTCAACGCCGTCTATATCAGGTAAACGAACGTCGGTGATGATGGTTTGGAAATCACCCTGCTCTACCGCGTTTAACGCATCTTGCCCAACCTCAAATGCGGTGACATCGAAGCCCGCTAATTGCAACCATTGGCTAGTTGCTTGACGCACAATTGCATCATCTTCAATCAAAGCTATACGCTGCATGGTTTGGTTCCGCCACTTACCTCTGAATAATGTCGCCCACGGTATGTAAAAAATCCGCAGACGAAAAGGAGCTAGCTCCCACTTTGAATAACACTCCTTTAACAGTTTTATAATGTTTGTTAGCTTCAACTTGTCTCACTCTCCATTCGCTTAAAAAGCAAACAGAAAACCTTCTCAAGTCACTAGTTTTAAAAGGATTTGATCACCAATGATGAATAACAATCGATATTGGTTATTCCTATGTGCCTGTTTATTAATTGGTTTGGTTCAGGTAACCACCAAAAGTGGTATAAGCCAATGGAAGCTCGAACAAGCCCAACGCTATGCAGAACAGCGCTTCCTCGGATACATTGCTGAAGCAAGGCGAACCCTTAAACGTTTCTATTATTTGCCCTATCTGGTAACCAACGATGAGACCAGTGTCCGTTTCATTGATGGTGAACAACGACTCGAAAAACGCATCAAGAAACAGCTGATTCAATTGGATAAAGCCGCCAATACCAAGGGTTGGTATCTGCTTTCTGGCGAAGGTGAGTTGTTAGTATCGAGTGTTGAAAGAAGCAAACTGAGTAAAAAGAACGCCAGCACGATTGTGTCTAAAATCCACCAGCAAGGTGGTGCTATCTCTGTAGTGACAAAAAATAAAGGGGTGACACCCGATTACTTCATTGCCGCGCCTGTTTATCGAGCGTCAGATATAGTAGGTATTGTCGCGGTACAAATCGACTTGTCGTTACTGACCGATCAATGGTTCGCCGATGGTGAAGCCATCTTATTTCAAAACCCTCGCGAGCAGTTTTTTCTGTCGAGTGATAAACGACTGAGCGCAGACTGGTTCAACGACACGTTCAACTCACAACCAAGCACAACAAAACGCGAGCTGTATGACCAAACTCATATTCGCGTGTGGCGACTGCAAGATAAAGACTACCTTATCCAATCCATTAAGTTAGATGACCTTAATTGGCGTTTAACCTACCTGACGCCATTAACCAGCCTCAACCAGACAACTAACTGGATCAGCTGGAGTGTGGCGGTTGGCTGTCTTTTCATTCTGCTGTTGCTGGTTATTCTTTATCAAAGACGTCAGAAAAAGCTCAGTAATCTGCGAATCCAAAAACTCATCGAAGAGTCAGAAAAACGACTGTCTGGAATGATCAATAAAACCCACGTTGGGCTGGTGCTGATCGATAAACATGGTCATATCCACGATATTAACCTGATGGCGAAGAACTACTTTTGCCTTTCTGATTCGATGATCAGCAACATTAAGGCGTGGCAGTTATTTGAGGCAGGTAACCCGAATTCAACCACCTTGCAGTTGCTCAAGAACTTAGATCAACACCAAGAGCTGGCCGAGATCACCAGCGTCGAAACCATGGCAAGACGCAGCGATGGCAGCTACTTCCCGGTGTTGTTCTCTATTAGCGCCTTTCCTTGGCATGCCACGACCTATTACTTGTGTACCGTGATTGATATCAGTAAACGTAAGAAAGCGGAGATCGCGGTTCAGGAAGCCAATAAAACGCTGCAACTGCGAGTAGAAGAGCGAACACAAGACCTCAAAGATGCGCAGCAAGAATTGGTGGAATCAAGCAAGCTTGCCGCACTAGGTCGCATGTCGAGTGCGATTACTCACGAACTTAATCAGCCTCTTACTGGCCTAAAAACCCTGCTTTCAAGTAACCAGTTACTGATGGAAAGAGGCGAGACTAAGATGTTGAAAGCGAACATGGACTTGGTAATGAGCCTCATCGACAGAATGGCTAACATGACCAGCCAGTTAAAGTCGTTCGCCTTCCAAAGACTAGAAAAACCTTACCCAGTTTCGCTAACAGACGCGCTTCAAGAAACCCTGCGTATTCACCAAGCAGCATTAGAAAGCGTCGATATCCGCGTGCGTGTCGCCTCTAATATTTCGATAGTAATAGGAGAAGAAGCGCGACTAAGACAGGTACTTGGTAATCTCTTAAAAAATTCCATCGATGCCACGCAAAATCAGAAACCAGCAACCATTGTGATCAGTGCTCATACCGAACAAGAGCGTGTGATCATCAAGGTGCAAGATAACGGTTGTGGCGTATCCGAAGACCAACTAGAAACCATTTTCGAACCCTTCCACACCAACAAAAAAATGGGCGAAGGCTTGGGGCTAGGATTAGCCATCACAGCAAACAACGTGCGTGATATGCAAGGCACCTTAATAGCGAAGAACAATTCAGACCAAGGTATGACATTTACGTTAACACTGAAAAATGTCGATAGTGAGTAATCACTCATATAACTTAGACACCACATTTCATTTGAGTGCTACAACTAAAAAACCGCCCACATGAGGGCGGTTTTAATTCGCGTATTGGCGTATGCCTTATTAGCTAATCCGTTAACGACTTACTCCGCTAACTGCTTCAACAGTAGCTCTGTCGGGCGAACAATCGCGATGATCGATTCATCATAAATTTTCGCTGATTCAGACAGTATCGCTTGGTAGGCATTCACGTCTGCTGCTCGAACTTTTTCACCCGCTTGTGCTTTCGCAATCAAGGTTAACGCCAAGTCTGCAACTTCCGCCGTTTTCTCTGCAACAACCACAGTCTCGACCGAAGACACATTACCTGCGAAGACAGTCTCTGCGGCGAGAGCTGCCGATTTTGCTTGCTGATAATGCTCAGCAAGTTGCTCCAATGCCTGTTGATTGCCTGTCGCTACTTCATTGACCAAATCTTGCATCTCATACACCGCGTAGCTTTCCACTGGCAGCGCATCAACAAATCGGTTTAGGCGCTCGTATTGGCTGTACAAAGTGCCTTTAGGTTCAGTAGAGTTCCACTTCTCCCAGTTACGTGCGTAGTACTGTGCTGGCTCGGTGTACTTCGCTAACACGCGCAGATCGTGAATATCTTGACCTTTAGCAATGCGTTTTAACAGCATATCGGCGTCCGCATGATGACGTAAGCCAACCGACACTTCAGACCATGTATCCATAGCCTTCATACGTTTGTACATGCTGCGCTCATCCGTTAGTTCCGCATCAGACCAGAAACGCTCTGCAATCGCATAACTACGCGGCCATAGGTAGTTTTCTACTGTGAGGCTATCTTTGTTCTCTAGCCACATAGTGATCTCGCCACCTAAGATAAGCTCTTTTTCTTTATCTGTTAATTCCGCAGGGTAGCCGCCATTAGGCTCAGGAATCACGCTGCCTTCTACATCGCTGCTCGCAATCACTTCACCTGTGGTTGGCCAACGCACGTTACCAATCAACTGATAACTGCCTTCAGCAAAGCCATTCGGATTCAGGTTCAAGTTAAATTCCGTGTAAGACATGAAGTTATCAAAGTGGCCGACAAAAGTTTTACCCGGCACATAATCAAGAATGTAGATCTCTTCGCGAGACTTGCCGTTGTAATCACTGAACGCTCGGAAAGTACCGTCTTTCGCTTCAATGATAGTTAGTGTTCCCTTACGTGGGCTGCCCTTAGAGCGAGGCTTTTGCCATTGGTACGTCACAAACTTCTCGCCGCTGTGTAGCTTATCGTCGACAGTAATGCCGCTTGGCATTGGGTCATTGCGGTAGTGGTAACTGGTTGGCTGAGGCTGATCTAAGTAGTAGCCGGTAGAAAGAATCCCTGGGTAGCCCTCTTTGGCCGCACGGCCAATGCTGTCATGGCCTTGCCAGCTTTGAATCACGATCGAAGTTGGCAAATCTTTGTGCCAAATTTCATCCCAACCGGTCATCTTTTTACCGCGCTCTTCGAGCATCTTCTCAACTTTTACATTGAGGTAAGACTGCAGACCACGCTCGCCATCGATATTGTTCTCTTCAATGAACTGTTGGTGCTTTTCGCTGTTTTTCCATTGCGCATAGTTCGGCTCATCGCCGCCGATATGGAAATACTCATCAGGGAACAACTCGGTCACTTCGTCAAACACATCACCTAGCATGTCATAAAGCTCTGGATTCAACGGATCCATAAGTGGTTCAAACACGCCCCAGCCACGCTCTTGATCATAGCTTTGACCTTCTGCGCCAGACATCAGGCGCGGGTAAGCATGAGCCACGGCAGAAGAGTGACCCGGTAGAGAGACCTCCGGGATAACACGAATACCAAGATTACGGGCGTATTCAACTAGGTAGCGAACTTGGTCTTTGGTGTAGTAATTACCATCAGCGGTTTCAGACCACAGACGCGGCCATGATTCGGTTTGAATGCGAATGCCTTGGTCGTCCCAGAAGTGCCAATGGAACACATTCATCTTCGCCGAAGCCATCGCATCTAACTGACGAATTAGCACATCGAATTCAATAAAGTGACGTGAAGTATCGTAAGAAACACCACGCCAGCGGAAGCGAGGCTCATCGACAATGGTTACGGCAGGAATGTGGTAGCCAGTCGCTGTGGTTTCAACGAGCTGTAAAAGAGTTTCGATGCCGTGAATTGCGCCATAAGGGCTTGGTGCGCTCAGCGTGATTTGCTCACCCTGAGTGGTAATTTTGTAGGACTCTTCGGAGTCGATATTTTGTACTTCAGACTTTGGCGCCGCATCGATATCAAGGATCAGGTTCGCTTCGTCTGCACTATCAACCTGCCAATTTAGAATCGGCACACCCGTCTGACGCTCAAGGCGATCAATAAAGCGTTTCGCCGTATATTCGACACGGTCAGAATTAAAGCCTTTGATATAAACTTTAAAATTACCATCTACTTTCACTTGGCCTGATTTTAATTCCACAGTTTGTGGATAAGGCATTAAATTCAAGTCTGTATTTGGAGCCATTGCTAAAGCCATTGGAGAAACTACTGAACCGGATATCAATAGTGACAATATAGTTTTTTTCATTATTAATTTTCCTATATAACTTTCATTGTATTTTATTTATCAGAGCCTATTCACAAAAATAACTAGGCTATGTTGTTTTAGAATGAGAAATTAACACCAACTCGGAAACGCCAATCCGTTTTATCGTTTTCTGATTGCACCGTATCCGCATCAACCACTTCAGCGTATGGCCTCACTGTTGGTTTCCATTTGTAGACTGCTTTGACGGTATGCTCGCGGGCATTTAGATCGCCGGTTGCGAGCTCTGTCGTATGATGCGTAATCTGATCGAAATACGTAAAGGCATACGAAATCATGTATTTGTCTGTATTGTACCCCGTCCAAATATCATAACGGTTTCGCTTTGCTGTCTCTTCATTGCCATAGTCATTCACTAAAGCTTCGGTCGAAAAGTCATAACGATAACGGCCATGTACAAAGAGCCCATTGTCAAAGTTGTAATTAAGCTTTAGATAAGGCATCAAGAAGGTATTTGAGCCTTGAAAATTCATCACTACGCCAGGGTTCAGCATAAAATTGTCATTGATGGCATAGGTGTAATAATGGGTAAACTCGGTATTAATCACCTTCGTTTCGTCATACGCTCCCGCTGCATGTCGAACATTCGTCAGTGTTTCTAAACCATACCCATTATCAAAATGGTGACCAACAATAAAACGACTTCGATACTGATCTGTCGTACTTCGATACTCTGCCCTTAAATCGACATACCCCCCGGCAGTTGAGGTCATTGGTAATAATGCTAGTAGTGTTAAAGGAAGTAATTTTTTCATAGTTCACCGAGATTATGATTATAAAAACCCACCGCACATTGATATATGCAGAAAGGTGTAAATTCGGAGACTACCTTTTTATTTCTTATTAATTATTTTGATTGTATGAAGTGTATTTATAGCTACTGCTCATATTCAGTAGCTATTATTTATTTTAATAAAATCTAAATTTAACTATTTCACCAACTCAACGGCTTCACGAACCAACACTGCGATCTCATCCCACTGCTCGTTCTCAATCATCTTTGGAGAGACCATCCAAGTACCACCACAGCACACCACGCGATCCACTGCTAGGTAGTCATTGACGTTATGCTTGCCGATACCACCTGTAGGCATTAGTGACACGTCAACATATGGCGCTAACAAAGATTTCACCATGTTGATGCCGCCAGAGGCTTCCGCTGGGAAGAACTTCAAGAAGTTAAGGCCCAGTTCCAGCGCTTGCTCAACTTGGCTTGGGTTGTTTACGCCAGGAACGATTGGCATACCGATCTCTTGGCAACGCTTAACCGTGTTTGGGTTTAGGCCCGGCGCTACGATAAACTCACTGCCCGCTTCTTTTGCAAGGTCGATCTGTTCTGATGTTAATACCGTTCCGGCACCAATACACATCTCTGGGTAGGCGTCACGCATCGCACGAATAGCATCTGCTGCTGCTTCAGTGCGGAATGTCACTTCAGCGACTGGCAGGCCGTTTTCTACCAACACTTTGGCTAGTGGAACCGCGTGCTCAACCTTGTTGATTTGGATAACAGGGATAACTTTGAATTGCTTAAGTGTGTTGATCATTTCTTGAGACATAATAGTTCCGCTTTTTATTTTATTTTTTAATCAGTTGGCTCATAGCGCTCATAGGGATGATTGCGCCTGAGTATTGAATAACGATTGAAGCCAGTTTGTGGCCGAGTTCAGCCGCTTCAGTAGCGCTCTCGCCCGTTAGGCGTGCCGCTAAATAGCCCGCTGCAAATGAATCGCCAGCTGCGCAAGTATCGACAACGTTCGCTACAGCTGTAGCTGATACGTAGTACTCTACTACCTTGCCGCTTTCTAGCTGAACGATTTTGCATGGCTCACAGCCACGCTTGATAACGATCTCTTGGCAACCCAAACGAAGGCAGCGTTGCTGAACGCTCTCTAAGTTGCCCCATACAAGCAAGTCGTCGTCTTCGGTTATCAGCGCGATATCCACCAGCGGCAGTAACTTGGCATACCAATGTTGTGCTTGTTCGGTTGTCCAAAGCTGTGGGCGATAGTTATTATCAAAAATAACCTTGCCACCTTGGTTTGAGAAAACGCTAATAGCTTTAAGCAAGCGCTCACGAGAAGCGTTATCCAGAATCGCGATACTAATACCGCTGATATAAACCGCATCAACTTGCTTCTCTGTCAGTGCGATTTCAAGCTTATTCAAATCATTAGCGTGAAAGTAAGATTTTACTGCCGCATCGTTACGCCAGTAATGAAAATGTCGCTCACCCGTTTCGTCGGTTTCTACCATGTATAAGCCCGGCAGCTTGTTTGGGATGCGTTCAACGAAATTGGTTTGAATACCCTCTAACTGCCAGTTATCAATCATGTTCTGAGACAACTCATCGCTACCCAGACCCGTCGCGTAATGAACCGATAGATTTTGATGTTGAGTTAAACGAGAAAGGTAAAGCGCGGTATTAAGCGTGTCACCGCCAAACTTTTTGGTTAATGGAGAGCCGCTTATTTCGACCATACATTCGCCGAAGAAAGCAATATTGAACAGAGAAGATGCCGACATAGCCGCTCCTAAAAATAGAGGTAATTAACTTTAGAAAAGGCCCTACCGCTAAGCAGGGCCTGAATTAAGCAAACCAGTTGTGGAGACTAGGTTTAGCTTGTTTGATTTGCAGGACGTTGTGGTGCCGCTTCTTCTTCAAGTACACCTGATTCAGACATTTCCATCTCCATAAGAGCACGCTCATCATCAAGAATCGCTTTTGCCATTTCTGGTGTTACTTGGTTAGCCGGAGTACATAGGCTCACTGCCACACCGGCTGCTAGAGCAAACAAACATGAAGGAATCACAGGGTTGCCCCAGAATGCTGTGTAGTCAGCGTTTAGCATTACTACGAATGAAGCCACAGAAGCACCCGCTAGCGTCGCAAGAGCACCTTGCCAGTTGTAGCGTTTCCAGAATTTACCCAACATACCGCACACAAACATGCCCGACATTACCGTTGAAATCATCTTAGTAATGTAGCCAATGATGTCGTTTGACGTAAGGGCGAACAGCAATGCAAAACCAATGACCACAACCAGAGCTAAGCGAGAGTAGTTCAGCATCGACTCTTTATTTGGTACACGGCCCGTGAACATCACGTAAACATCACGCAGTAGGATAGACACGCCCGCAATCGCATCAGAGCTTGCACTCGACATCGTTGCAGAAAGACCGGCGATAAGAACAATCATGCCAACGCCAACCGGAAGCACCGTTGCAGCTACGTAAGGGAATGAGTAGTTCGGGTTATCCAATGATGGGTCGATTGCGTGCGCAGCCATACCAATGATTGCAGGGATGATTGAGAAGAATAGGTACAACACACCCGATGCCACAAATGAGCGACGAATGGTTTTAACGTCTTTGCCTGAATAGATACGTTGGCGGAATGAAGGAGTTGCAAGTACACCCACACCGATAACCACAGCCAGAGACACAGCAGGCAGAAGACCCAGTTTATCGATTGCTAAAAAGCTCGTAGCAGCAGGGTCCATGGCAGCATAAAGGTTATCCATGCCACCGATGTGATCCACAGACATTACCGCCATCAAGATGAAGCCAGCAAAAAGGATGATAGCTTGGATAGTATCGGTCCACACAACCGCTGTGTAACCACCGATCACTACGTAGATAGTGAATGCCGCAGCAATAATGATTTTCGCAAGGTTGAGATCGATGTCTGCAATCCACGCTAAGTACATGCCGCCACCTAGAATGTGTGCGCCTAACCAACCAATTGAAGCAACAAAGATCAGTACACCTACAACGTTTTTCACGATGCGGTTAGCGCCAACATAGTAAGCCAGCTCTTCACTCATGGTCATGAAGTTCAGTTTACGAACCGGAGCAAACCAAAGTGCAAGTAATAGGATGCCTATCGCACCACCAATGCCGTACAGAGCACCTGCCCAGCCATTTGCGTAGCCGAAGCCAACCGCACCCATACTTGAACCCGTACCAACCATCGTCGCTACTGTTGTACCAAGTACTAAGAACATAGGTAGGCCACGGCCACCTAATAAGAAATCTTCGCCAGATTTTTGATTACGCGAGACAAACCAGCCTAACCAAATTAAAAAACATACGTACACGCCGAAGCCTGTAAGAAAAAGTGTGCTGTTCATTTGACACCTCTCAGTGAAATATTAAGCTCATTCCTGAACTTTATTTATGATTCATTCATTTTATATTTCATATAATTACTTTATTTGTTTTGTATATTCTAATTAAAGTAATTTTTATAAATGTAGGGTGAGAGTATTAAAAGATAATAACAGGGATGACTACCCTCTAATACTCTCTAATTAGGTTATTGTGATTAGGTTATAATTAAACGCGATCCGCGCGGTAGCAAGTCACATCTACTTCAACTTTCACATCTACGACTAGATCACAGACCATGCAAATACGAGCCGGTGGGTTAGCACCGAAGAACTCTTTGAATACCTTATTAAAAGATTGGAAGTAACGAGAATCCGTTAGCACAACCTTTACGTGCATTACGTCTTCTAGGCCGTAGCCCGCTTCAGTCATGATCTCGACACAGTTTTGGATCGCTAGGCGAGACTGGTCAACAATGCCACCCTCAACCACTTCACCATCTGTCATCGGTGTCTGGCCAGAAACGTATAGGAAACCACCTGCTTCAGTTGCACGTGCAAATGGTAAATGTTGTCCGCCTGTACCTGTACCGCCTTCAACACCGTAACGTTTAATAGTCATTTTTTAACTCCACTTATTTATAGATAACATTGGCTTTATAGATAAAACAGTTTCTATTCCAATATATTTAAATTAATTCTCCGTTTTTATAATTACCTGAATTTAATAAATAATTTAAATTCTAGTTTCGATAAATAAAAACACCTGAACGATTATTTTTTACTTTTCCTTGCTGGTAAGTTAACTCACCATTTACAAATACGCTTTCTATTCCCTCAGCAACTGAAATAGGATTTTCAAATGTTGCTGTGTCTTTAATATTCTTTGGATCAAATAAAACTAAATCAGCAAAGGCACCACAGCGAACTTCGCCTCGGCCAGCTAAGTTGTAACGCTGAGCCGACATTCCAGTCATCTTGTGAATCGCTTCTGGCAACGAGAACAGTTTTTCATCTCGGCAGTAGTGACCTAGAACTTTCGGGAAGGTGCCCCACAATCTTGGGTGTGGATGCGGGTCATTAGGTAAACCGTCTGAACCAACCATGGTCAGTTTATATTTCAATACGCGCTTTACGTCGTTCTCATCCATGCAGTGGTAAACCGCACCCGCTGGTTGAAGCGCTTTTGCTGCGTCCATCAGGGGTAGGTTCATTTCACCAGCAATCTGCTTCAGCGTTTTGCCTGCATGTTCTGGTTTTGATTCAGACCAAGTGATGAAGATGTCGAAATCGTCGGTCACTTGTTTCAAATCTAATGTCGAAGAGCTCGCAGAGTATGGGTAGCAGTCGCAAGACACATCTTGGTGCTCAGAAACCTTGTCCATTAAGTCGAGTACTTCAACGGTTCTACCCCAGTTACCCGCACCTGCACATTTAAGGTGGGAGATAACAACAGGCACTTTCGCGTATTGTCCTGTCTCAAACGCTTCTTCCATCGCGCTTAAGATCTCTTCAAATTCGGTACGCATATGCGTGGTATAGATGCCGCCATGGCTAGACAGCACTTTCGCTAACTGCATCACTTCGTTGGCGTTCGCTTGTTTAGCACTTGCGTAAGCCAGGCCAGAGCTCAAACCTAATGCGCCTTGCTCCATTGCTAAATCAAGGTTGGTTTGCATCTCTGCAATTTCTTCTTCGCTTGCAGTGCGTTGCAGATCGTCCATCACTTGGTTACGCAATGTGGTGTGACCCACTAACGCTGCTACGTTTACTGCGGGTTGAGCTTGCTCTACCGCTTGCGCATACGCCGCAAAGGTTGGGTATTTAAAATCAGCCTGTGCGCCTAAAAGGTTCATAGGATCAGGCGGGTCGCCAGCCAAAACCGTTGGCGATGCACTGATACCGCAGTTGCCAACAATCACGGTTGTGACACCTTGGCTGATCTTAGGTAGGCAGTCTGGGTAACGAATTACGTTGGTATCGTCATGTGTATGTACATCGATAAATCCAGGAGCCAATGCTAAGCCTGCTCCCTCAACCAATTGGCCACAATCTTCGTGATCGATCTGACCAATTTCGGCGATTTTTCCATCGCGGATTGCTACATCGGCACAAAACGATTGTTCGCCGGTGCCGTCAAACACCTCTACATTTTTGATTATCGTATCGAACAACATTTTTCACTCTCTCAATCCACTGCGTTGATGGAGCTATATTAAGAATCCAGCCGATTATTTTCAGTGACAAAACACACATAATATTTTAATTTGTGTGATAGTTTCTATCACAAAACAAACGAAAGATAGATTTAAACATTAAATAACAACCACTTAAATCATGTTAGGAATCAGCAATGAAACATAACCCTGCACAAAAAGATGTTATAAAGTATCAAGAAGATTGTTTCGTCTTGACTGAAAGAGGCCAAAAAGGGAGAGCAATATCACAAACTGAGAACGGCGTTTATCGACTGGTTGATGAAGATATTTCGCTTCCGGTAGCAATTATCAAACAATCAGCGTTGACCAATAACCTAAATTGGATGCAATCATTCGCCGATCACCATCAGGTTAAATTGTCGCCACATGGTAAAACATCAATGACCCCTGCATTTTTCCGCCAACAACTAGAAAATGGCGCTTGGGGTATTACAGTAGCGACGCCTGCACAGGCAGAAGTTGCCGCTATGGCGGGTGCAAAACGAATCATCATGGCCAACCAATTGGTGGGTAAAACCAACATGGCGATCGTTGAACAACTTATTCGTGAATTCAACGTCGACTTTTACTGCTGTGTCGATTCACCAGTGAACGTGCAACAACTGAGTCAACACTTCGCTAATACCGAGCAAACACTAAAGGTTCTGATCGAGTTTGGAGTACCAGGAGGGCGCTGTGGTTGTCGTTCACCTCAAGAAGTTCTTGAACTGGCTCAAGTTATCCAGGATACACCTACCCTTTCACTCGCGGGAATTGAGGTGTACGAAGGTGTTATTCATGGAGATAATGCAGAGCAAGATATTCGTACCTTCCTAAATCAAGCTCTAACCTCTGTAGAAAGCCTCGCATCAGATGGCCTAATTACAGGGCAACCTATAATCACTGGCGCGGGTTCTGCTTGGTATGATGTGGTTGCAGAGTGTTTGGCGAATTTAACCGATTCTTTGGCAATCATTCGTCCGGGTTGTTACGCCATTCACGATACTGGGATCTACCTAGATGCCCAAAGCAAGGTGTTGCAACGAGCTCAAGCCAATCAAGGCTATGCGTGTGAATTGGGTGGTGATTTAGAGTCGGCACTTGAAGTGTGGGCATATGTTATCTCTCGCCCAGAGCCGACCAAGTTAGTGATTGGATTAGGTAAGCGTGATGTTGCCTTCGATGCCGGTTTACCAATTGCAGAGCGCGGCTATCGTAACGGCGAAGCTATCTCAGTAAAAGGGCTCACTGCTACCGCGGTAATGGATCAGCATACCTTTGTTGAAACAGACGGTTCTTCTGAGATTGAAGTCGGTGACATGATTGCTTTCTCAACCTCACACCCGTGCTTGACGTTCGATAAGTGGCGTTACATTGCTATCAGCGATGACGACTATCAGGTAACAAACTGGGTAGAGACCTGCTTCTAGCTCGATTTTTCAATAAGCTAGAATCAGCGAAACATTCAGATATACTTACGGGGCTAAGGCTGAGTTTTATATAGGTTAGTGCTAAATGGCTTAATGCCAAATAGCCTAGTTCTAAATAGCTTGGTTCTTACGAGCTAGGTTCTTAAAAACTAAGCCATAACGGTTAGCCCCATCAACAAAGGATCAGGATTCTTGAGTTTAGAAGTAGATATCATTTCACAGATAACAGAGCGTTTTCCCGCTCTTCGTGATGCAGAGAAGAAAGTGGCTAAGCTAATCATGGACGACATTGATTTTGCTGCCAATGCCAGCATCACAGAGCTTGCTGAAAGTGCTCAAGTGAGTGAAGCCACCATTACGCGTTTTGCTAAGGCTATCGGCTGCAGCAACGTACGTGATATGAAGATAAAGCTTGCTCAAACACTGACAGTCGGCCAGCGTTTTATTCTCGAACCTGTTGACCAAACGGGTTATCAAGGTATCTACGAATCGATCAAGCAGAGCCTAGACATCAACCGCACCTTGTTCAAAGAGCAAGACGTTGAAACCGCTGTCAGCTGGCTGCATAACGCGAGACAAATCATTGCTATCGGCATGGGTGGTGGCTCGACCATCGCTTCTCAAGAGCTGCAACATCGACTGTTCCGACTGGGCTACCCAGTGGTCTCTTACAACGATGGATTGATGTCACGTATGGTAGCCGCAACAGCCGATGCCAATGACGTGATGGTGATGATCTCAGCGACAGGCTTTACGCCAGTGATCACTGAAACTGCCGAATTAGCCAAGCAGTACGGACTTAAGATCATCGCAATTACCCCACAAGATACACCGCTGGCAAAGATTGCCGATATCTTGTTACCCATCAAGCACATGGAAACAGACTTCATCTACAAACCGTCGGCGTCTCGCTACGCCATGTTGGCGTTGGTGGATGTGCTTTCTATGGGAATCGCAGTCAACCATAAGAACCGTTCGCGCGACAAGCTGCGTCGCTTGAAAGTTGCGCTCGATTCTTATCGCGGTGGAGGCGACCGACAACCTCTAGGTGATTAAACGTTACCGAAACCAAGCTTCTCGCCGCTAGTACACCACAAACTAAATCTGAATAAAAAGCCCCGTAGTATCCACTCCATCGAGTCGATACTACGGGGCTTTCTTAGTTGTGGTTTTTCTGGGAGTTACTCTCCAGAGTCAATTGAAGCTAAGACAAACTCAACTCGCTCCTCAACAGATAATTTAGGTACTTCCACCAGCTGATAACCAAACTGAGTATAGGCCGACATCATGTTTTCGTAGGTGGCGACTGCTTCGCCGAAGTCTTGTTTACGTTCTTGATCATTGATGAAAATCGAATCCCAAGGCGGAAAAATAAATACCTTAGTATTGTATTCGAGTTCATTACAGCTATTCAGCAAAGATTGAGGAATAGGCAGCGTTTCTAACAAGCTGTAACCGTATGAGTCCACGATGCTTCTATCAAAGAAAACAGGCTGCTCACTCGATTCGAACGCTTGATAATTGGCTAATTCTTCTCGCACCATTTCATCGCGAAATGCTACTTTATCTAACCATGGCAAGGCACTTCCTTGCTGCTCGACTTGGTTTTGAATCACTTTACGCCCGACTTCTGGTGCGCAGCGATAGCCCAGACTTTTCAAAGCATCGATGACCGAGGTTTTGCCCGCTCCCGGCCCACCAGTAAATACAATTAGGTTATTCAAATGAACCTCTTCAAAGGGGGAAAATAACGAATCGGACCTTAACGAAACCCAAGCTAACGAATCAAGGACAGAATGGACTTAAATTCTGGTGCGCGGCAATCTTTCACTAGCTCGTATAAGCTCATTTCTAATCCCGTAATCTGGACACCAGCGTCCCGCAATCGGCTGATAGCCAATTTCTTATTCAATGCTGTTCGTGAACTAATGCAGTCACTAACGACCTGAACCTTATACCCAAGTTCCAACAAGCCCATTGCGGTTTGATAAACACAAATATGAGTCTCAATGCCACACACCAACCATGTATCGACATCCTTAGCTTGCACTGCCTCAACAAACTTGGGCTCGTTACATGCGTTGAACGTGAATTTCGGTATCGGCTTAGCATCGCTCAGCAGGTCATTCAGCTCGTCGACCGTAGCACCTAACTTCTCTGGGTTCTGCTCCAAGCTAACAATTGGCAGCCCCAAAACCTGCGCGCCCTTAATCAGCTTCCGGCAGTTAGAAATAAGTGTCTCACTCTCATCAACAAGGCGTGCGAGCTTGCCCTGAACGTCCACAACCACCAAGCCTGTATTTTGTCTCATTAGCATGTGTATTCCTTGTTTTGGCAGCCTAACTTACTAAGCAATCTGATGGGTATGTTTTCTACTATGTAACGATTTAGCTTACAAAGCCATACAGTAATACGTATAAGACTACGGAATAATGCTCACCAACGGTCGAAAGGCCGAAAACAAAAATAATTGATACTGCATGACATTAAAGAGTGAGTAAGAACAATGAACAACTTCGCGAAATCAGCATTAGCACTGGGCTTAATCGGCGCGGTTTCTCTTCCAGCATTAGCAGCAGGCACTGACGGCGGTGCGTACATCGGTGGTGGCCTTGGTGTGTACCAAGATTCTGATACAGACGGTCAAGGCAACCTAGACTCAGACGGCATGGGTTACAACCTATATGGTGGCTACCAGTTCAATCGTATTGTTGGTGTTGAACTTGGCTACAACGATTACGCTGACTACAAAAAAGGTGCAGAAAAAATGTCTCCGACGTCTGTTTCTGTATCTGCAAACCTAGGTTACACGTTCGACAACACAATTCGTCCGTTCGTATTGGCTGGTCTTAGCTCTGTTGACCTAAACGCAAATAAGAGTGCTGGTTACGCTGATGACAGCGGTACAGGTTTCCACTTTGGTCTGGGTGTTGAATACACGCCAATCGAAAACCTAACACTTCGCCTAATTTCACAAGCTGATGCTGTGAGCGTAGAAAACTACTACGGTCCATTCAAAACCGAAGATAAGACACTGGCATTCAGCAGTGTTAGCCTAGGTGGTTCTTACAACTTCTAATGTAGCGAGCCTACGTAGAACACCCTAACGTAAATAATTCACTTTGCTGTTCCACCTTGTCATGAAGGTCACTCAGTAAAGTGAATTTTTTGTTTCTACACACCTATCGCGTCATTTCACTTTAGTCGGTTTATCGCCGCCTATCTGAGCTTTATGCGTTGATATTAGAGCTTTCTTGGTAGCCAGACTAAAATAAAGGGATAAGAGACGCAGGAAAATAAGACCTATGAATCTACCAAGCTTAAACATGTCGATAAACAAGCTGCCTTTTGTGTTGGCCGTGTATTACCTGCTTGTCATCAATATCCCTCTCTCCCTAGAACTATTTAGTATTGTTCAGGCATCAAAGTCTGAAAGTGTCGTGTTTCTTATATCCATCCCGATCTTCTTCCTTGCTGCCTTCAATTTTATCTTCCAAGTCTTCAACTGGCCGATATTCTCCAAGCCATTTTTTATCTTCCTACTCATCACCTCAACCCTCGTCAGCTACAGCATGTTCAATTACGGCATCTATGTAGACTATGGGATGATAGAAAACGTATTCGAGACTAATAGTGGCGAAGCAGCAAGCTATATAAGTACCCACTCCATCTTATGGTTATTCGCTATGGGGATTATCCCGTCACTGATGTTACTGTTTACTAAGCTTAAGCGAGAGTCATGGAAAGATTTCTTTGTCTGGAAGTCGATTGGATTGCTCTCTTCATTGATTGTTATCGCGAGTATTGCTGGGCTGTTTTACAAAGATTACGTCTCGATGGGTCGTAATAACTCGCATATCAAAAAGATGATCATCCCAACCGAATACGTGGCATCCGCAGTCAAATACATCAATAACACCTACATCAAAGAGCCTATCCCTTATCAAGAGTTAGGGTTAGATGCGAAGCAAACAGCGCAAGCCAAAGCGGCAACCAAACCGACCTTACTGGTGTTTGTGCTTGGCGAAACCGCTCGAGTGTATAACTACCAGTATTATGGCTATGAGAGAGAAACCAATGCTCATACCAAACCTTACAACCCGATATTTTTCTCCGATGTTCAGTCGTGCGGAACCGCCACCGCCGTTTCTGTACCGTGTATGTTCTCTAACATGAACCGCAGTAACTACGACCGCGACAAGGCTTACAACCAAGACAACGTGGTCGACATTATGAACCGTGCAGGCATTCACTCTATCTGGCGAGAACACGATGGTGGAGACAAGGCGGTCGCACATAGAATCAAAGAGATGACTCTCGTTGCCAAAGACAGTGACCCTTTGTGTAATAACGATGTGTGCTACGATACAGCGATGCTAGAGAACTTCGAACAAGATACTCAAGATCTTAAGCAAGACAGCATCATTTTCTATCATATTTCGGGTTCTCACGGCCCAACGTACTTTGAACGTTACCCTGACGATCATAAGAAGTTCACACCAGACTGCGCTCGCGCCGACATTGAAAACTGCACCAAAGAAGAAGTGGTTAATACCTACGACAACACCATCTTGTACACGGATTTCTTTCTCTCACAAGCGATACAAAAGCTTGAGAAACTGACCGACAAATACAACGTGGCGTTGATGTACGTGTCCGATCATGGCGAGTCATTAGGAGAAAATGGCGTCTATTTACATGGCATGCCTTATTCGCTAGCACCAAAAGAACAAACCCACGTGCCTATGATCATGTGGATGTCGGATGGCTTTGCTGCTGAGAAAGGCATCAGTGACACCTGCTTGCGTAAAGCAGGAAATGAGCAGAGCTTTTCTCACGATAACCTATTCGACTCCTTGCTTGGCTTGATGGACGTGCAAACCAAAGAATACCGAGCGAGCCAAGACATCTTCGCACAGTGTCGTTAGTTCTCTTCAAATGCTGATTTTAAAGGGGCTCATTGCATGAGTAATGCCAGTCAGTTAAGCTGACTGGCATTTTTTCTGTTCGTTGCATATTTCTTGGGTTTTAGTTTCACCCAACGAGGATAACTTCTATCTTCTCTTCGAGGTGGTAGGATGAACATGGATATTTGTTGTAGTAGTACTTCATAGTGTTTCGGTAGTTTCCCTGGACTAGTTAAAGGTAAAGCTGCAAAGTATTGAGTCACAGCCATGGCACTACTCGTAAAGCTTAATTGATTTGGCCAGACGCTATCTAACTTACTCGCAGCCTTTGTCATAACTTGCCTTATAAGGTTATAAGCTAGCAAAATACCCCAGAGCTCCTGTTTGACCATATCTGGCCGTTTACTTCGTAATGTATACTCGCTATCAAGCAATGTTTGCTTCATTTCCCGATAGCCTAATTCTATTTCCCAACGATAGCGATAGAGCTCTACGATGTCTTCACCAGGAAAGCGCAACCCATCACGCATTGATGTAAGTACCTGATATTTATTTCCTTTGATAATTTTCGACACTAACCTTGCTTCTATTATCTCAAGGAGGTCACTGAACTTCTTTCTTGCCTGAGGTGTCGTTTTTATAGCAACGATAGCGTCACTCTGGCTGTATTTATGAACGACTTCATACTGGAAGTCTTTTCTCACAGGGAGCATCCAATGCCTTTCTTGGCCCACTTTATTCCAGCGATTAAGTAACCCTGGAGAGTAATATCCTTTGTCAAAAATAGTCAGTGAATGATCGGGGGTTTGTTCAATGAGTTCTTCTGCAAGGCGCATTTCGTTGGTTCGATAGTCAGAGAATGCACTATCGATTATCTGATGGCTCGTAAGCTCCATCAGACAAACCATACGTACCTTAGGGTAAATATTCTCAGATGAGTTATTACGTTGCGCTTTAAATTCTTGATGATTTTCAGGTGTATCTGTCGCTCTCCAAACTACACCATCAACAGATAGAAGGTTGAGTCCACACCAAGTTTCGAAGCTAGAAGATTGATAGCTATGCGCTGCCATCTTCTTAAAGACTTGCTTAACACCTTCTTCGCCCAATCTCTGTCTCGCTTGAACAACAGCGCTTGGGGCAACAAAACGTTGTTTATCTGGCAGGATAATGTCGAGTTGATTAGCTATATCCCAAACAGATTGTTGTCGAAAAAGACTCATTCCTACAACGGACCAAAGTACAGCCTCTAAAGGTAAACGCCTTCTTCTCACCGTTGCTACTCCCGCTTGTTCGAAGCCTTGCTGAATCAGGTCTGGGCTAAGAATGTCAGAATATCTATCAAAGTGATGAAAGGTGTTACATGATCGAAAAGTATTCGCAAGTTGGCATTCTAAAGACATAAAAAAATCCGATATTAGTTTCCTAATATCGGATTTTGAAGCCTTTTGAGGATCGGTCAAATGATCTCACAAATTTCTTAACTGATCGGCATTACTCATTGTATGAGCCCCTTTTTACTTTCTATCTAATCTAAAACTGTCGTTTTACTCACACCAGTCTTACAGGGAGCTGTGGGGAAATTTAAATAGTATCCAGTAAAGTCACGATTGAAATGACATAGAAAGCGACTCAAAACCTTTGACTCAATCTATAAAGGGCAAGGTGATCAATTATACTTATTAGGTTAACAACAGCTCAATTTGAGGTATAGTTGCCGATTGAAGAACATTTGATATCTAGTTTAATGTTTATTAATACTTGCATGTTTAACGAATCAGCTAGAAACGCTCCGTATTCGTCACTTGACCTCCTTACAGAATATCACCAAGAAGCAAGTTTCTTTCACTATATCACTGAAGGAAACACAAAATGACGAGAGCCTTTAAAGTCAAGCAATTCGTTTTAATCGAGGACTCTCTGTTTATTCTCGACTCAAAAACCAATCAACAGTTGCGAATAGGTACACATGATTTATTAACTCTCAAAGAGTTGTGCTTTCATGCAGGAAAGATCGTTTCTAAAGAATCGCTATTGGAAAAAGGATGGCCGGGAAAAATCGTTTCTGATAGTTCACTAACCCAATCGATTCGTAACATACGAACGTTGTTAGGCGACAACGGCAAAGAACAAAAATGGTTAAAAACCGTCCCAAAAATCGGCTACGTACTAGACGAATCTATTGTTCACAAGATGAGTAATGAAAGCCTTTCTGTTGATAGCTACATAGAACCACTTCAAAAAGAGGCTAAATTAAAAAAAGAAATACAAAAAACAAACATACCTCGACTTAAGCGGTGGCTAAACTGTACAAATAACCTCAGTTGTGGGTTTAAACTAACAATACTGAGCTTACTTTTAGTGTCGACTGCTATTTTGTCATATAAGGTTTACAAGCTGATATTAATCAAACAAAAAACAACTAAATATCCAAAAATAAGCTTTGCACAAGGGACAACAACAATCTATTCGGACAATACAGAATTTGCTTTAGAAGCAGGTAAAGAAATTGATTGTTGGCTAGATAAAAATAAAATTAAGCCACAAAGAATTGATGTCTTACTATTAAAAGAGAACCTCTCTTTTGCTATCGTAGATCAGCACGGTAAGATCACCAATAAATTAATTTTATTAGAAAAAGGCTTTGAAAATAAGCAAGTCGTAAAACTATTAGTCGATGAGGTAAGTCATGCTTTCAATTAGTTTATTCCTTGTCGCTTTCCTCAATATTTTACTCTTTATTATCTACGGTTTCAGTGACACTCCTGGCGTTGCTTATGATATAGATTACCGAGTCGAAGATGTTGCAAGCGACTACTGCGGCCGTAGTAAGTCACAAATATACTTCGATGATAACAAATTCGAAATAAAGTCAGTCGTTGAAGAAATTACTCCAAATAACGAAAAATTGTATTTCGAAACAAAAAAAAAAGGAACGTATTTATCGCTCAGTGAAAATGTTTATAGTATGAGTTTCACTGAACATACCTCTAATTTTATTGGAAACAAACGCCTACCTGAGACACCTATCATAAACAGTTTTTATAGCGCAGAACGGTATCTCCCCAACCGAAACTTGATTGAAATAAAACACCGAAGTGAAAACTACCTTATTTTAATAAGTTTTATTAATGGTGGCCAGATTCTTGCTCTGGAGCGACACTCAGATACTTCACAATAATGACATCCATGTACAGGCTAAACAATTCCCCCACAATAACGTTTAATGAACGTTTATATATTTATGCAATGCACCGCTTTGTTAAATAGCGTCAGTTTGTCGGCCAACTGCCTTTCTACACTCGCGGCATTGACCTCCCACTCTGATACCATAATAAGTTTATCTTTAGTGGTGTTCATAAATACCTGCTCATCAGACATCAGTAATTCAACTAGTTTTGATGCTTTGAGAGCCAAGACACGTCGATCACGTAAAGGTATTTCTACGAACGCTTGAATACTCTTTTCATTCAGTGAAATAAAAATCTCCTCTCCATCGACCAACTCAATAGCAATAGGTTGATTACCCTCGATTCTTGATAACATGTTCGCGGGTACTCCTAGGTTTTCGACCAAGGTTTTGAATACTATCTCTCGCAATTTTTTCAACATTAACTCCTGTGAACTTACAATATTTGAACTTGATGTAAATAATGGCTATAGCTGCCGGAACAACAAATGAAACTGGTCATAAATGTTGCCTCCAACCTGAGTGAGCAAGATGATGAAAACAACCAACTTTGCCGCCATAGGTAAACCGGGGTCCTGGACGCTAAACACCGTTTGAAGCAGACCAACAACCACGCCAGTTATCACAAAACTCAACGAAAATATAATGATCGCATCTTTCACTATGTCCAAACAGGCTGCGGTCACATCAAGTACGGTCATAAACATCCTCTAGAAAACTAGTCACTTGGTGCTCGTCAAATTCAAATAGATAATATTTATTACGAAACAGAACTCGATAACTATTGACCAGAGGGTATTGCCAGAACATTTCTGGTGCGATCTCGAAGTGCGTTCTCGTTGTTTTCTCTACTGGTACTAGTGTTTGTAACGCAAGCGATGACGGGACAGTCAATCCTCCTCTGTCTGTATTGGTTTTTACCACCTCCCTATGGAAAATATCGTGGCTGGCTTTCCCTTCCTCAGAGCTCACGGTAGTGAGTGCGACTTGATTGACCAATTCAGACGAGACAGCACCCCGTTGAACCAGAGTTGAGCTCTGCGAAGTGACTCGACCACTCAGCTCCAAACCAAATGTATGTCGCCCCGACGGAGTAAAGAGAGGCGATAGCGTCCCTGTTCGATTTGGCACATCAGACATTGTAGGCACTGCTTTACCCGAAAAACTATTATTCAGACCTTGCTCCTTGGAATACCTAGGTTCGGGGGGAGCCATGACCGCTCTAGTTCGCCAGGTCTCATCTAGAACAATAGGATCTGTCTTCGCAACAGTGCTGCTACTTCGGTCTCGGTCATCGAGAGACCTAAACTCGGGCAGAGTAGTTCTTTCCTTTGAATTACCGGTCACGTCTGGCTCGGTAGTACCAATCTTAGCGACAGAGCTATTACTCATTTCACGCTGGCCGATAGACCTAGTTGCTTGGGGCATTCCGAATCGACTAGTCACATTAGGTTCGACATTACCCGTCATAACAACAGCGCCATGACTCCGTTCTCGTTGATGAAGAGGAGGAGCTAGGGTCACCTCTGATGAAACCTGAGTAACAGGATGATATTCTCGCCCTCTTAAATTTGATAGTTGTCCCATGAAGGCTTTATCTAAATCAGCAACCATTGGCATTGTATTTAACAATGCATGCACGACCTTGGCATCCAGCGATAAACTCACTTTTTGTAACGTTACCCTGTTCAACATTGGCTGACCATATTGCAGCGTTCCTGCTAGACCTAATCCAGAGTGACCATCAGAATCTCGCTTGACGATAACCAAAGGATCAATTGCGGCTTTGCTTTCAACGACATGTTGCTCCCTCTTATTCTCATAGCTCTGCTTGGATTCCTTAATACAAAGGCCACCAAAAACATTCGTTTGGGGGATTCCTTTTGCTATCAGAAGCTCAACTTTAATCTCAGTTTCTAACTCTTTATCGTCAAAAAGCAGAAGTGTATCTAAATCAGGTTCGCGTAAATCAGTGAGGTGTTGATCCAACTCGAATCCTTCACCAGTATTGAGTGTCGTACGAGTCACCTCACTGATAAATAAGTTAATCATGCTTTTCATACCTCATCTGCTCGCGAAGTTCGGCGAGCGCGTCCTTTCGCTTTTCTAATCTTCGCTTTTCCGCTTCAACATCTGTTATTTGATGCGCCAGTTCTTGTGCATTCTGACGCTTTATCGAGGCATCAAAGAACAAAGACTCTATCGCTGATTTGGTACTTTCTCGGCGCATAAACAACCGACTAAGGGCGTTAGATTCACCAACGACATTAAGACACTTCAAATAACGCTGTTGCTCCTCAATTTCTTGCCACTTCTCTTCAATGAAATTGACCAATTCCTGATACTGCTTCCTCAGGTTAACGAGCTTTCTTTGCTGTTTACCAATACGAATATCAACAATATCAATAAGCTGTCCAAATTCCTTCCATCGCTTCGAGGGTTTGCTCATATTCCACTCCATCGAACCCTTGCTTTAAGAAAGACATAATGTGCGGATAACGATCTATCGCCTCATCGGTTTCTAAGTCATTTCCTTTTTCGTACTCTCCAACTCGAATCAACAACTCAACATTGAAGTAGCGATAAACCATGTCTTTTACCCGTTCCGATAACCTTACGAACTCATGGCTCTGAACTTTATTCTGCAAACGACTTTTACTTTTTAAAACATCGATAGCAGGGTAACGGCCAGTTGATGCTATTGTCGTCGAATAAACCAAATGACCATCAATCAGAGACTTCACTTCATGCGCGATTGGGTCATCATCAATTTCCTTTTCAATCAATACCGTGAAGATTCCGGTTACAGAGCCAAACTTAGAGTTGCCACAGCTTTCCACCAAGCGAGACAAAGCGAGGGAAACGCCTATCGGGATTCCCCCTTTGATCGGCGTGTTATCCAGCATCGCTTGAGCGCGAGCAAAACGAGTCAGTGAGTCAAAATACAACACTACCTTCTTGCCCTGCTCCATATAATGACGAGCAATAGAGACGGCGACTAACCCTGAACGTACCTTCTCCAAAGGATTAGCTTCCGAGGTCGATACTATAGTGATCGATTTCTGAATGACTTCAGGGCCAATTTCACCTTCAAGGAACTCAACGACTTCACGAGCTCGTTCGCCAATCATGGCGAAAATCACGACATCAGCATCCATATTGTTCGCCATAATAGATACCGTAGTCGTCTTTCCGGCTCCTGCTGGTGCAAACAAACCAACACGTTGCCCCTCTCCAATGGTAAAAAGTCCATCAATAATTTTGAGTTTGGTTGGAAAAACGGTTTCAATCGGCGCGCGAACATTTAGAGGTATCGGCTCTACAGCAATTGGTAGATCATGAAACTGACCTTCTTGATTGAGATAGTTATCGCCATAAATCGATTCGCCATAGCAGTTAATCACTTTCCCAACCAAGGCATTTTCATTTAATGGGAAGCAGAAACGACGCGGCGTAATTTCAACTCGACCGCCACGCTGGACAGCTCCGGGCTGAAGAAGCTTTATCTCAACTCGCGATCCGGCAACTTTCATCACTTCTCCCCGAATACGCTCCATCGTAACCGTATCGATAAAACACTCCTGACCAACAAAGGTATCGACAGAAACATGACAAATAACCGTATCTTGATAGGACTCCTTGACCTTAAAAAAGTGCGTCAACATTAGTTAATCACCTTAAAAGAGATCGATACGTAGCGTTTATATTTTCTCTTAGTTTCGTTAGTATTTTTAAACAACTCACCTAAAAGCGGAATACTAGAAAGAACGGGGACACCGGTGACAGTTTGTTGGGTTACTGTATTGTCAAAGCCTCCCAAAATAACGGTTTGCTGAGGTTGGATATACACTTCTGACTGCAATGACTGAGAGCTAACTCTCGGCGGTTTTGACGTCCCGCCTCCCTCATCCTCGTCATCATCCAAAGATTCTTCAATATATTCGACTTTGGCTTGGACATCGCCAGAGGGAAGCAAACGACCAGTGACATAGAGGCTATTGTCAGCCTCAATCTCTTGAGTCTGAACTTGTTTCTCTGATATCAAAGTAATCGTTGCCGTATCTTTTTTACCAAAATGACCCTGCTGATTTTCCAGAATCAATAAATTGGTCTCATAAATACCGCGCGCAACCCCATTCGACGACAAAGCCTGAAAATTTTGTAGAAAATCCTTAGTTTGCGTAAACGGGGGCACCACTATGTCGTATACACCACGACTGCCATTTAACCAAGAGCTGTCTATTCCTAGGTTTTCACTTCTAGATACTGCGATGTCGTACACTTTGAGTGAAAATAATAATTGCTGACGCTTAATATCGATCAGAGCTGCAATTCGTTTCGCTAGCTTAACTTCAGCTGGAGTCCCACGGATAAGTAGTGCATTAGAGCCTGGTAAAGGCTGTACTTTGGAAGTTTTCTCTTCTTCATCTAGCTGTTGTTTATCCCCATCACTCAGCTTTACTTTGTAGGCTCTTTGAATAATTTCATCGTCGTTAACATTTTGGAATTGCCCAATGTTTATGATCGCCGCTGAAATCAAAGAAGTAGCACCGGGGAAGACAATGTTGCCGTCAAAAGTATCAATTTGTCGATCAACCACAGAGAGGTAATGGAAATTGATTCTTGCCAGTTCAAGGTCATTACCATTCTCAAGAAACTGGTTCTTATCCACCATAGTCGCGTAACCGACCGCATCATTGACAAACTTTCGAGTACCAGAAAACAAGATAGAATTACCGCGTTCAACTAACTTCATCTTAGTTGTCGTGCTTATTTTGAAGGTTTGTTGGAGCTCTTTTAACAAGGTTTTCGGTGCGATGTTACGCGGTTTATAAGCATAATTGATATAAGCTTGACCCGACTGAACCGTGAGAGTACCGCCGTAAACATACCAGTCAAAGTCATATACTTCTGATAACTGGCTTAACAGATCCGCTCCATTCCCTGATAATGTCTGAGTAATCAACTGACGTTCAGTTTTGTTGTCTACATCTTCAACCAGCTTAACTTGCATCTCTTTAGCTATGGCTTTGAGCGCACCTTGCAAATTAATGTCCTGCTGTTTAATCAACACTTCAGCTCGAACCAGTGTCGACAAAAAGATTAGGCACAGTAGTCGTTTATACTTCATCAATAATCTCTTCTAGACGTTGTTGATCTGCTTTCATGCGGCGAATAGTTTCGTTAATCACAGTTTGTTCAATCACCATATCGACAACATCCTGCTCAGTAACAACATTATCCTCACCAGAAGAAGCTTCACCTAGAGCTTGCTTATTTTTATCTACCTGCTGAGCCACTAATTCGAAATCAGATTGAGTTTCTGATAGTCCAGCAATATAAGTGGTATTTATCATTTCAACTCTAGCCATAGCCTACCTTTTGCATCATTTGCTTGAAAACATAAAACTGGTCGTTCAGCAACCAGAGGTTAAGTAAAATAATCACCACGATCGCTTTAATGTTTGGTGTAACAAAAAGTGATAAGGATGCTTTTTTGAAAAACAGATCGACGTAACCGCAACAGACTGTAATCGCGAGCATAATAATGATGTACTTGCCTGCTACAATTACCATCATCTTCAAACTATCCGTGATGAGGAAGAACAAGGACTCAAAATCTAGATTGAGATTTGTCTCATTACTGTGCGCTATCACGTCAATGATCGGGCGAAACAAAGTACCGCTTTGCAACGCATAAACTAAGAAAGTTAAGCTACTTATTTTTGCCAACGCCTCCGATTCATCCGTAAAGCGTTTGTCCTGAACCGACTGCTCGTTAAGTAGTAATAACTGTTGAATAACGCTGCCTACGGTTCCACTAAGCCAGTAAGGAACAGAGGAGAACATCGCAAAAATCACCGCCGTTATCACCCAACCAAATGTCGGGATCTGGTCGAGTTGACTAGAATCAACAAAAATCGCTATTGCTGCGGCGATCGCAAGACAGGTAATGTTGTCTAAATAAAGCCTAGTCGGGTTATAAATTTTTAAAAAAAGGAAAAAACCAGCAAACAGCATCCAATTGGGAAATAATAATTCCCCCATATTAGCCAAGAGCTCTGAACAATAAAGTCCAGCTATCCGAGAAGTAGAAAACCGCCAATTTCACGGGTGTTGAAATTACGGTAGGTGACAACATCGTCATACCAACACCACTCAAAATCACCGCAATCAAAAAGTCGATGCTGACAAACACCATGTACAATTTAAGTCCCAGTTCAAAACCCTGATATAGGTCAAGAATCAGATTGCCTAGAAAAAACTTAAACGTATCGTTATCCTCATCAAAATGAAGTGGAATATCGATCATACTTGTCAATTGATTCGTCTTAGTCTCAGCTCGATCCAACAATTCGGGGAAAAAATCAAAGATGTTACTGGCTAAATAATACATCGTAATATCTTTGGGCTGCTCTTCTTCCAATGTCAGATCCAATGGCAAACCAAGAGTCTCTTTCTTCTGTTCAGAAAAATAGGGCTTTACGCGCTCAATACCGGGCTTAATAACTGGCCATAAACTATTCAGCGCCATTAGCGCTGCAAGCAAGTTGACAACGATCGTAGGTGGTATCTGCTGAGTCCCAACCGCATTTTTAATAATGTTGAGCACAATGTTGTATTTAACAAAACCAGAAAAGCAGATAAAAAATACCGTTGACAACAACGCCAGCGTCAACAAAACGATCAGGTTTGCACCAGAAAATGCATTATCTGGACTAAGCAACTGAATCATAAACTGGGCTCACTTACAGCTAAAAGTAGCAGGGTCAAATGACCCCGACGTTATTAAATATTTCGTGCAGAAGCTGAAATTGAATCTTTGACGGATTTTAGTGTTGACGTCGATGTTTGAGCGGCGATGCTCTGATCGGCCATCAACTGCTGAAGCTCAAGTGACTCGGACGCACTTAAGACTAGTGTTCCAGTAGGATCTTTCGTAAAAGTACCGTCGCTAGCTGTAGTACCTGTATGGTCTGTAATAAAAGTCGACACTTTGTCGTCTGCATTATCGATAAGGCCACCGAAAACGCCTGAAATATAACCTGTGCTTAAATTGGACATTGCTTGTTTCCATTATGTGATGTGTTGAGCGTATTATCACTAAACAACCTGTCACCACACAGTGAAAATTCCTGATAATTACCCTTATCATGCACACTCAAAAAAGGTCAGCTTTTACCACCCAAGACTCTTCTGGATATTAACTTGGTACACTATATAAAGAGCCATCAAGACGATTGATGACTTCAGGTTGACCCTCCTCTGAATACAAGAAGTTAATGTCACCTAAAGACTCATTAAGCATTACCTGACTGAGTTTTTTAACTTTAACCATGGGTAAAATTCCAGCGGGATGACGACTCAACGAAGACGCTCGCATACACTCTATTTTACTCAACTTATAAAGACTCCGCCCAGTCTCACCTTTTCTATTCAACTGTTGATTCAAGGATTTAAAAATCACCCTGACGCTTTTACTGTCTTGCACATCGTCAAGCTGCTCAAGGGTTTGTTTAAACTGATCAATTAACACACTTATGGGCATCTGATATTTCGCTACAGCTGTTACCGAAGATGCTTTGTCCACATTTAGCATTTGGCTCTGACTTTGGCTTGATGCACGTAAAGCTCTCAGCATCTTCACCCCGGATGGATAAGCCTCCATTAACTGACCAAGAGACGCAGAATGTTTGGGCGTGATATGAAAAGCTCGGCGCATGTTATCCGCCCAACGAGAACTCCAGCTGATCTTTTGCTCATACGATACTTTTAAATGTTGTATATTCTCTGCAGCAATAGTTTTGATAACTTGATGAGAACCACTTTGCCTTGCATTAAACAAAGTCATAAGTTGTGATTTAGCGAGGTTTTGCGTTGCGATATCCCATTCAGGATGCTTTTCAGTACATCGCTTGAAATTTTCTATCACAGTACATAGCAGCTCAAGCTGTTGAGAAGTGATATCTGAACTGGCTGGCTTTGACTGTTGGCTGAGCTTACTAATCGTTTCCGTTGTTTGATGTTTTGTGGGGTAATGCGCAGTTAATCCATCACCAAATGGCTTAACAGACACAAACGTCTTTTCATCAATGGCTATTGGAAATGCATGGGTAGACGATAGCGGAAATAGCATCACGCTCGCACCACTGTTAGCTTCTGCATCCACACTGACAAAATAATCCACGCTTTGTGTGGCACTAGTTTGTTCCCCTAGCTTAAACTCCCTGGCTTGTTGTCTACTCAATTCGATGTCAATACCGGCTTTAACATACGTTCGAGGCATCACCATTGAAAGACTAGGAGAAGCATCAATGCCCAGTTGAAATCTGAATTGGCTATTTGCGGAACCACTCACCTTAGCTATTGATGAATCACTACTGGAAAACTGAGCCTTATTAAACTCAGTTTCAAGGCCCTGCTGCCAATCCTCTGTTCTAAATAGATACCCAAGAGTTTTCTGCAAATCATTATTACTCACATCAAAAGCAAAGCTCTGCTGACTGTCTTTCATTGCCGTTAACGCTAAAGTCGCTTCAAACGGCATAAGGGTGACTAAAGAGCCATTACGATATCTGACTAATTTGGTTAGATCTTCTAAGCCTCCACCAGTCCCAACGATAGCACTTGCGCCTTTTTCACCCTTGCGCACGAATTGAATTTGAGTTGTATTCCCCTCCAAAGAGAGCAGCTTACAGTCGTAATGCTTCTCATAGTTGGCGACCACCCCGGCGAAATATCCCCCAGAAAACGGTAACCCGAAATGAGCTACCCCCGCAAAACCACTCACCCCATAATGGGCACTTAGAGTCAAAGCATCGCCTTGAGGTAAAGTACTCACTCGATCGCTGATCTGCTCAGTGATCTGATGTGCTGGAGTTTGCCGCCCCATCCAATCATTCCAAATTTTTCCCAAACCACTATGGGTATTGCCCATAGACTCAGCTAATCTAACACCCGATTTATGGGCACTCCGCAGTGCCTTCATCGATGCAAGACCTCGTAAAACAGCCTGATTACATTCACCATGATTTTCAGTGAATAACTTATTAGCCAATGTTTGATTTGATTGCGCTTTACCCTGTTTAAACTGTTCGCTCACCTGAGTCGCTAAATAAAGACGTGCATTGGTCAATGTGCGCTCAATATAAGGTAGATACAGGTCAAGATCTTGCAGGGTAAAAGGCGTTGATTTAGCTTCAGATAAAGCAGTCAATGACATTTGTATTGATGCAAACTGAGTGAGGTCAAACAACACACCAGATGAAGGGTGGCCGAGTAAATCATCCATTCGTTGCTGCAATAAAATGATTCGTTGTTTTAGGTGTTTATCATAAGAGCCATGCTCGCGTTTAAAACCTAACACTAACTGATCTAAGATGGTGGCACTGTTGGATAATTGCTTAGCTACCCCCTGCTTAGCCGGTTCAACACCTACTGTCGATGACCTATCAGAACCAGCTTGTACCGCCATGGCAATCCGCATTTCCTGATCCGTTTTCTTATACACCCTAGCTGAACTACTGATAATCTGGTTGAGTGATATCCCTTGCTCCCATTTTGACTGCAGGTACTCTTGCTGACTTAGTTCATGGGAAATTCGTTTCTCAACGGACATGATTACAGGAGAAACTTTCTGGCGTTCTATCTTATCCTTTACCCAATGAACTGAAGTTTGTAGGCCAGGATCAACGACTTTAGCGAACGACTTTACCGCATCAATTTTTCTTCCGCGATTCCACTTTTCATGACCACGAGACAACCGATGCTTTATACTGTCAATCCAACCCGATAAAGGCACATATTGATTTCCAATATGCTTAATTTTGTGATCTATAAAAGGGTTGGCATTTGCAAAATGGTTACTGTTATTGACGTTAAAATGCGCAAAAGCGATAGGAGGGCTGTCGGACACTATGGGAGATAAACTATTGTCCCCTTTTTGTAAAGTCAGATGCTGCGCATCAACATATCTTACCTTGGACACTTTAGTAGCACTTTCGATCACCACTTGAAGCGTTGAACCGCAAGGTTTTATGCTGGTAATATATTCATTGGAAGACAGGCGTAAATCAAGCTTCACGCTTTCCTCTTCACCTATCACAAGTTCTCTTGGGCTAGCTAGGATTACTTTCGTAGGTGTTTCACCCTTTAACATTATTACCGAGCAAGATTCAGTAGGCGTGTCTTTGACGTCAGCCTGAGCAGGTGTTTTATCGACTCGCACATTGAAGCCAGCTCCCTCTGCCCGCAGGTTCTCGGTAAATTCACCGATGAGCTTTAAAATGCAGTGACGTTCATTACCTGTTTTTGTGTCTCTGTAACAAGCATGAAGCTTATTATCGTGGCCAACCCACAAACGACTAAAGTGAGCATCGGGCGTTCTGACCTCTGCTTGGTAGTAGTTAGGCTTAGAAAAGCTTCGTTGATGCAAGAACTCACGTAATAAGCCTTTGTTCTTACCCGTAATTAAGACGAGTTTACCTTTTCTGAGCGACAGCATCATTTTTAAACCATGGTGGTCATCGACACTCGTCAAATCAATAAAATGTTTTGCTTCAATCTCTCGACGCTTTACGGGAGTAAACAAGAGACCTTGCTGGACTGGATCTACTTCCGTTCCACTGGATCGAGAATAAACAGACATTAATGATGTAGAGTACATAAACTTACCTGTTAGTTTTAACCGAACAAGTTTATCTATGCACGAAACAGGACATTATTGTAATTAATAAAAATGATAATATCGGAATAAATACGTCCATTGGATATTACATGAACTGTTTTTATTCAAATCACCTTGATTCGTAAAAACACTGAACTATCTAGCGTGTAGGTAGGAGAACAGCAACGACAAACGCCATTGCTATCCCAAGACGCAGAGAGTTCATCTCATAAAAAGCAGAATTCCAGTCGTCAGAACCGAGGCTAATAAAGAAGCAGAAAAAACCATTGTAAACCAAAATGTCCCCTTAACAGGGGAACTGATAGGCTCAGAAACAGAGTTAAGATAAGAAGAATTGATAACCGGTTTAGTGCTACTAACGATACTTTTAATCGCCAAGGTCGGTATATCTTCGGACGATAATTGGGCTACGGCCTCATCATCAAGAATCAACATATAACCCTCTTTCGGTACGGTTTTTATCTCGCAAGCCAGATCACTAAATAAGGCTAGCGATTTACGTAAATTGGAAATTGCTTTGGTCAGAGACGTTTCACTCACCAAAACCCTTCCCCAAACCTGCTCATGAATCTCATCTTTGCTTAATACTTGATTACTTCGTTCACACAGTAATTTGAGAATTGCAGCTTCCCGCCCCCCCAAATTCACAACGTGATCACAGGCAACAACCTCACGTTTTAAAATGTCAAAAATCACCTGATTTCCCAATACGTAATTTCTTTCCATCATTCACCCCTATATACACTGATTATTCTTGTTCTATTTTATTAACCCAAACAAGACGATAAAGCACCAACTCGTCTGGATCGCTGACGTCACTCCACCCTAATATGCTGATTCAGTGTCTAATGTTAGAACCGCGTACTATTTTATGAGTAAATTAACGATAGAGATAATGTATTAATTTGGAAAAAAAATGATAAAAACGCCGTGAAAAACCCGTGAATTTATAAAACACAAAAAACCAGTAAAAATAAAAATATCAAAAAACCTCAAAAACTCATAAAAAGGACGGTTCAAATTTTTATCTTTGGTTATTAATGATTTAGCTTAGTTGTGCTGTTACGTTAATTTCGTCAATTGCTACACAAAACTGCTCGTCAACTTTGACGAGTGTTCCTGTTGCAATCAGCTCATTACCACTTTTAAGCATGACTTCAGACTGGATAAAGTCCGCTACGGGTTTAATCTGACCTTTATGTAACTGATTAAGTTCATCCAGAGTCATCGTGGTGTGTCCAACCACAACATCAATTGCAACTTTCATTATTTACCCCTGTGTAATCGCCACAATCGCACGGCGCACATCACGTATCTCTTCTTGAGCCGATGATATTTCCGTCATAATATTTTTAAACTCCTGCTGCTGTGTATCTAGGTCAACCTGAATCGTGTCACAGTACGCTGTCATCGTAGCATTGTATTCTTGTAAGGTTCCATAAGAGACCTTCATACCTTTTGTCGCACTGAGCTCCTTACCTGTAATTGCTGCGATTCCTTGCCCGTCATTTAAATCCTTCTTGATAAGCCTATCAATTTCATCCAGAGCATAAACATCTGGATTTGATGATATTTTTACATTTTTTAGACCCGTCTCATCATTATTTGAAGGATCGGTATTCGGGAGTGTTTCTGCCATGATTAATCCCCATAACCGGTTAATTTCAGCAATAGCACTCGATTGTGTCTCTATTGTTTGAGCTGTCTCATCCGCTTTAGCGGTTTGATCCTCAATGTACTTGGATAATAGTTGATCAATAAGGTCTAGTGGATCGGAAAACCCAGGAGTAAAGAGATATTGTGACGAACTTGTATCCCGGCTTGCGTTGACTACTCGCTGAACCAGTGGGCTGTTTTCAACGATGGCTTTTGCTTGTTCCGAGCCCTGGTCTTGCACGCTCGGAACTCGCGTCATTCCAATATGAATTTCTGACATACTATTTTCCTACTATGGTTGAATTAGGTACACACGAGTTTTATGAGTATTTTTGAATACGACTTTGTCTCGCGTTATCGATTGAATGACCCCGAGGCTTGGGACAGTGCTACCTTCCCAATAACGCCCTTTTTGGTCGTAAATATAGCCACCAGAAGTGGTTGAATAAAAAATTGAGTACGGGAATTCTCTACTAGAAATGACCTCGGTTTGGTCAAGTTTCGTTTTTAGGTTCGCCGTCAATGAGCCGAGCCCTGCACTCTTCAATAACTGCTCCGCTTTAACCCGATCTGACACAAACCAATTATCCCCCACCTTAGAAAACGTTAATCCATACTCCCCAAACAGAAGCATTATCTGATTCTCTTCTTCATAGGTATTAACCTGAACTTCATCTCTGCTAGCTTTAGATACCAACTGACTCTCAAGCGATTTTCCTGTCAGAGAAGAAACTAGCTCAATATCGAGTTGCGTTAATCGAAGGTATTGGTTTGATTCTACTAATCTAAGGTTGTCCTGCCAGTAATCAGGAAGAGCCTGCAGTGCTGCTTCATCAAAAACGTTTAACTTGCCGTCTTTAATAAAACCAGAACCCAACATATTTAAATATCCTGCAATCAACGTCTGCTGCTGATTATAAAAAAAAGCCAATGCTGTAGCCGCCAGTGCAACATTAAGGAGCAAAGTAAAAGCCACCACGGGCTGATACTGCCTAAAACCAAAACGACGTAACTTCGGGCTCCTCTCTCCTTCTTGATATAAGAAAAAACTCAACCCTTTAAAGCTGTAGACTCTATTAGCCACCAGTTTTTTAAGCTTATCGCCGCGACGAAAACCTTTCACGAACCATGCTTGATCTTCTATTTTAAAAACTAATTCCGTATCACTAGGAAGATATTCCGGCACCGAAAGTTGATTATCTCGCCTGACCTCTTTGTTGCCCATGAGAGAGAATGTTGTTTGCAATGGCAGCGATACACCGTGGAGGTGGCCGTCTACAAATTCAATCAACCACATGTAGTTTTATCTCTTCATCCAATATAGTGGTTTGAACAACAAACTCATTTAACAGACGGAGTAGTTCCTGAGGATGTTCCGGCAACGTAATATGGCGCATAAAATCAAAGTCTTGCTCTGTGATACAGGCGATGTAGCCGTCCGCCGTAAGGCGAAAATCGGCATTGAGCTTGAGCGACAGGTTAGCGGACAATGACTGCTGATTAATTTTTGTCACCAGCACAATTTGCCCATGTAAACCAAGCCTAGCGCCATTCTCAACTCTTATCTGCCGCTCTTTATATTGACAAATTAAAGCATCGCCTCCTTCAAGGTGAAGGCTACCTCCGTGATTCAAGTGAACAAATTCATTGATCAATAAAAAAAACTTTCTATTTTTCATGTTTTTTTAACTTTACCTCTACCATGAAACGTCTTTGACCGACTCGCTGCTGCGCCGTATCTAGACCATTTTCAACACTACCTCTGATATACACAGGGACATACCTCAATCCTTCTTCTATTAAAAATTCACGAGTCACTTTCGCTCGTTGGTCCGCCAGCGTTCGATTAGTCGAATAAGTGCCAGATGAATCAGCCACTCCATAAATAGTCACGCTTTGTACTGGCCACTTTTGTAATTCCGTTAACACAGCAATCAAAGAATTACGCGCTTTTCTGGTCAGACTAAACTCATTGACGGGAAACAAGTTTTCAAACTTAAGTAACAAACTTGAATGATTGAGTTCACTTTTGGAAATACCATAGACTGTTCGCCATTGCTCACCATCAAAGGCCTGGCTTCTTTCTGGTTCAACTAGGTTATTGACCGCCAGATAATTTTCACTACAGCTTTTAACTTCAGTCAGACCATAAGTATTTAGGTTAGCAATATAGAATCGATTTGCCTCTGTCGGTTGCGCAACCTCAACACAGGCTCTTTGGTGCGGCGATCCCTCTGCGTATTCCGGGGCCCGCCGAACCCAAAATCGCAAATTATCGGCATCGGCAACATTAGCGATCACCAAATTGTACACATCGGGTTTCCAATCATAATCGAGTATTAAATTGTCGTCACGAATCTGGTTACTGCACGCGCTTAGCATGATCACCCCGACCAACGAGAGGCTGATTTTATTTAGATTGTTCATTCTTTTGATGCTTTTTAAGGGCAGATAGGATCATGGCCACGTCACGATAGAATTCTTTAGGAATAAAATCTTCACCGTGCTTCATCTTGCGATAGAAGGCTCGTGCCAAAGGTTTGTGTTCAATAATCGGCACGTTCATCATCTTTAAACGCTTTTTTTCTTCCTGAGCGAATAAGTCCGTACTGATTTTTAAGACAACCGGAGCTTTATCAATATGTGGTTCAAAACAGACAGGGACCAAAATATGAGTTGGGTTTGCCAAGGCAAATGTCGGTGTTCTACCTTTGGTAATAGGAGCCTCCATAACCTCGCGCATCTTTCTTTTGCGTTCTGATTTTATTTCGGGTGATCCTTCCGTTTCTTTCATTTCATTCTTCATCTCAGTGAACGTCATACGGTTTTTTCGTTCAAAGTGGTAACGCTCGACTAAGAAATCGACACAACCAACACTCACCCCATAAACAAAAAATAACAGTGACACCATCAATAGACAGAACACCAAGTTGTAGAGAAAGAAACTGCGATTGTTGATCTCTTTGAGTGTATTAAGTTCGTCACCTGCAATATCAAAAACATACTTGAGCAAAAACAGAAGAAAAAGCAGCTCTAAGACCTTACGCAATGAGCGTGACATTGCCTCAATACCAAAAATATTCTTGAACCCAGTGACAGGGTGAAGCTTTTCAATTTTTAACCCCAAGGATTCGGTGTTGATAACATTTTTATTAATAACAACCCAATCAATAACCGCCATAATCATTTTGACCAGTACCAACCCCCCAATCACTGCACTAATCAATGAAAGCATCAACTTAAAACCAACTCGAACGTCGGAGTAAAGCATTTCTTCCATCCAACGGTCTGCGTTTTCGAAGAGTAGAAAAATGACACCAATTAGCACCACAGCAAACACAATCAACTCTAAAGTCGGCTCCGCCAGTTCAGTTTTGGGAAACTGCCCTTTCTTTTTCAGATCGCGTAATTTCTTTTCCGTAGGCGGATATTTTTTAGGTTCAGTGGATTCCATTTAAGTCCCCTTAACTTGCAATCTGAAGTGGCTCAGATGTCGCAACATAAGAAGAGTCGGCAATATCGCCATGGCTACACACCACAACTGTTGACATTACCTGCTGGAAAAAGGATTTCACCGGATTGACCTCGCTATCATTAACCACTAAAACAGGCTTACATCCGTACTGTGTCGTTAAACGCACCACTTCTTTACGCAAGCTTTGTTGAATATCAATCAATCGATCTACATCTTCCGTCTCACCCATAACAAATGATTCAATCAATTCCGTTAATGGGGGATCAAGTAGAGCAACATGCAGCTTATCTTGGTTATGAAGTAAGCGTGATGTAATCTCATAACGCGCTTGGCTACGAATGCGGATCAACCAATTTTTAGGCTCGCTTTCAATACGAGACCAATAGATTAGCGCCTCAAAAAAGCTAATCCTATCCAAATAGAATTCAGATGAACGGATCATCTCTTTCAAAACATCATGAACACGATTCAAACCAATCGCTGAGTCGATTTCGTTTTTCATCACTTCACTCTGCGTCGCCAACCCCTCTATGATATTGCTGGTATATTGGAGGTTATATTTTTCCACTAAACGTTTTCGTAGAAAGTAATCAACGATTGCCGAAACATTTGATACAACATCTTGATGGCGGACAAAAACATCATCCTCCATCACTTCAATTACAGGCTGCGAAGCGTCATGACTAAAACGGAAAATACATATACCGGAGACATAGACTTCAATATCATTATCGAGCTGGGCATTAACAGTTACTGCAGGCGCCCCCAAAGACTGCCCCCACAAAACTTGCTCAATATCTTCGACTCTACGCTGAATAACAAGCTGATGGTTACCTTCGCGAATAACAAATTTCAGCGACTGAAACACACCAGAACCTAACGGCTCAAATACCGCTATGGCTGCAGGCTGGGCTTGCTTACGCCATAATAAAAAAGCCAATAACGCGCACATCAGCGCGAGAGGTGCACAGACATACAACAAGTTGCTATTAGATAGGCCAAGCGCAAAGATGACGAATCCGATGATCAATAGGCTTTTCCAGAACACGCCAATCTGAGTCATTAACTGTTCAATAAAAGGACTTGACTCTTCTCCAGCGCCTTTAATTCGGGTTAAGTAAACCCCACATGCCATCGAGAGCAACAAGCTCGGGATCTGAGAGACAAGACCATCACCAATCGTTAGAACCGAAAACCGACTCACACTCTCTGAAAGCGATAAGTCAAATTGATTGATGCCGACATAAATACCGCCAAACAGGTTAACCAGACTAATTAGGATCCCGGCGATAGAGTCCCCTTTAACAAACTTCATAGCCCCGTCAAGCGAACCAAATAGTTTATTTTCAGTGCTAAGATCTGAACGTAATTTTTGCGCCTGCTCACCAGTAATGAGGCCACTTTTCAAGTCACCATCAATTGTCATCTGTCTACCGGGTAGTGCGTCAAGAGAAAATCGTGCACCGACTTCGGCAACCCGCTCTCCGCCTTTAGTAACCACTAAAAACTGAACAATGGTGATAATGACAAAAATAAGTAGGCCGGAAATCAAATTACCGCCCATCACAAACTCACCAACAGTTTCAATTACATCGCCAACATCCTCGTTGGCAATAATATTTCGGGTAGTTGCAATAGAAAGCAATAAGCGAAACGTAGTCAGTAGTAGCACCACTGTGGGCAAAAAAGTGACGTTCAGAGGGTCATCATTTTCTAACATGATCACCAAGAGCAAAGCGGAACTGATAAAGCTGACTAGAATAAATGCATCGATAATACCGCCAGGTAAAGTCACCAAAATAATGGTAGGCAATAGCAAAGCAATAATGACACTGCTCGGGTTGAACAGTAACGACCGACCTTTGAACCGAGTTATCATAATTGGTCCAAACCCGCTCTCAACTCATTAATGAGGCTAACAGTGTTAATACTAATAATACTGTCTTCATTCTCGATAGTTAAAACCACGCCATCTTCTTGGGTGATTTTTTTTACCGACAAGTTTCTCGCTTCATCATCAATTTCAGCGTGCAGCAACTCAACCAGGTGACCAATCAGATGGTCACTTTGATTCAATTTGGTTAGACGTGAGTTGACCGAGGTAGCAATCGATCTTTTGAGTTCTTGCTTGACTTGATTGAAGTTGTTTTGTTGATCATTGAGCAATTCCGCCAGTTGATGTTGGGCATGTTCAAACCACTCACTCTGCTGACGCAGCCAACTTTCTATGACCTTATCGTAAGCTTTCTCCACGTATTCATTAAGTGCCTGCTCTTTGTCTTCAATCATCCGCAATACTTGTTTCTCAAGAATCTTTTGATGCTCTTGCGTTTGCTCTTCTATCGCCATCAACAACGCCTGAGCTTCGTGAAAAAGGCGTACCTCAGACTTTTTAATTACATTAGAGCTACGCCTGCGCTTAAGTGTGATTTGTGGAATCACTCGCTGTTCTGGTTCAATTTCAATGTACAAGGGAACACCTCTGTTCAATACTTCGGCGTACCTTAACCAATCAAGCTCACTGAGCTCAAAAGAAAAAAAAAGACTAAACCTGAACTTAGTCTTTTAATACAAACCTCTGCTTTTGACAGATTTATTCACTACGCGACATAAGCGATATTCTGTTTATCCAAAGGCCGTTCAGCTTTCCCGTTTATAATATTAAACTCTGAGAGCTGCTTTACTGATACCCCCTCTTGAAGCTTATGAAAAGACTCTCGTCGACTTTCATCAAGGTCCTTCACATTGGCAAAAATACCTTGCGTATAGTTTTGCGCAACACCACTAATGGCTGACCCAGCACTGAGGATCACTGGTCTTTGTTGAGTATTTGAGTTGCTCTCTTGAACATTAACCCAACGAGCTTTACCACCTTGAACCTCAGATTTCCAACCACCCGATAAAATATGTTCTGATAGAAAAGCGGTCTCATTCTCTTCAGGGATTGCTTCTTTCGAGCTCACTTTAGATGAAATCAAAGAACCTTTAGAATCGCTACGAGATATCAACTCAGCCACCTTGACCTCATTAGTGGTCGACTGTAATTCGATAAAGTCGTCATCACTCAAAGGCTCCGA
>NZ_JAUJED010000058.1:0-573 GCF_030442075.1 Vibrio sp. TMPB1044
ACTTTAAGGTGATATTTATTCTATAGTTTTTATATAACATTGAAGAATCACACGGAAGTAATTTAGGTATGGTCAAGCTATCGTCATTCAGCCCTAAGGTATTGTTAGTTCTATTTATATTGCTTACATCCTTGACGTATGGTGTCACATCACTTTACGTGCTCTCTAATCACAGCCAATCTACTGTTAAACAGCTGCAAAGTGGAAACAGTAGTTTTGAGCTTGAGTCCGCTAAGATTTTTATGGAAAAGTACTTAGAAGTTGCAGAAGATCGTATTGTGTTAGCGTCTCAGTACCAAGGGGTGATTGATGCAGCATCACAATCAAACATAGAACGTCTCTCTTACCATCTGGAACGGTTCAAAGGGCAAAACCAATCCATGCAATTCGCGGTGCGGGATCGAACAGGGCAATTGTTGTTTGAAGATACATTTCGTCATCCTGCGACTAAACAAGAGCAAGCCATTTTTAATGCAATCTCAAATCAAGAAGTGAATGAACGCATTTTGTATCTTTTGCATGACGATACCAATCATATTTGCGTTAAGTTGTTTATGCCCTTGTACCAAGCAG
>NZ_JAUJED010000059.1:0-1075 GCF_030442075.1 Vibrio sp. TMPB1044
TTCTCGCTGCTCTTCTTTCTCTAGATCGTCGACGAGCATCTGTAGGATTCCAAGTAAGCCATTCATTGGGGTTCTGATCTCATGACTCATCGTCGCCAAAAACAATGATTTAGCTTCATTGGCCTGGCGCGCTTTGTTCGCTTGATCTTCTAACTCAAGCCCAAGCTTCTTGAAATCGGTAACATCACGTTCGATCGCAATAAAGTGTTCAACTTCACCTTCGCCGTTACGTAAAGGCACTATGTCGATATCCACCCAATAAGGAGACTTATCAATCGTATAGTTCAATATTTCAGCTTTAACTTGATTACCCTTTTTGAGCGCAGATCCAATGCGACTGACCGTCTCAAAACAAGTTTTTTCACCTTGTAGAAATGAACCGGGTGTCAAACCTTTTACGGAATCTAAACGATAACCGGTCATGACCTCAAAAGCGCTATTTACCCACTCAATCCGCCCTTCTTTGTCAGTGATAATAACGGCATCTCTCGCTGCTTTAACCACTGTCGCCAAAAGACGACTGTCACGCTCTTTTTCTCCTAACAGCCGGTTAGACTCTTCAAGCAACTTCTTAGAGCTGTCTAGCTCTTTATGGGGATTAACGAACAATCTTTGCCCCATCAAGGCAACTAGAGCAGAACTAATTGTTAAAATGATAAAAAGTCCATTTAATAGTTCTTTTTGAAGCGTTGATAATTGCTCATTAAGAAAGGAACGGCTTATCCCTTGGGTTAACACCAAGTCCCCTCTAGTTAAAGCCGTCTGGGTTAATAACCAGTCTTTTTCATTGAATTTACTTTTCTCTGGATTATGTGAATCATGGACATTTTCAAGCTTCTTACTCGATTCAATAAGCGAAGCAATCGGCGGCTTTACCTGACTTAGCTCGTACCAACGTTCTCTATTCATCACGAACGAGCCAAAAAAATCATCGTAGTCAACTGCAGTTTCTCCATATATCACACCAGTAAAGTTATCTGCTTGGTACAAGGGCATAAACAACTTAACGCAAATATGATTGGTATCGTCATGCAAAAGATACAAAATGCGTTCATTCACTTCTTGATTTGAGATT
>NZ_JAUJED010000061.1:0-217 GCF_030442075.1 Vibrio sp. TMPB1044
TGGGGAATATTGCACAATGGGCGAAAGCCTGATGCAGCCATGCCGCGTGTATGAAGAAGGCCTTCGGGTTGTAAAGTACTTTCAGTTGTGAGGAAGGGGGTAGTGTTAATAGCGCTATCTCTTGACGTTAGCAACAGAAGAAGCACCGGCTAACTCCGTGCCAGCAGCCGCGGTAATACGGAGGGTGCGAGCGTTAATCGGAATTACTGGGCGTAAA
>NZ_JAUJED010000062.1:0-4154 GCF_030442075.1 Vibrio sp. TMPB1044
TATGCATATCTATAACAAATCAATGTGGAGTGACTCCGCTTCCCTTGGATGAATTTCATACAAGTACAAGTAAAATGATTCGATTCTCTTTTTCCGTTAGGCGCCCAGACTTACTTACAGCGTGTGATAGGTTAAGTAGCTTAAATATAGGTAAAATCGATGAAAGATAAATATATAATTTTGGGCGGTGGCCCTTCTGCCGCTTTGATAACGAAAAGGTTAATTTCTGAGGGGAAACAAGTTTTAATTATATCCGATAAGTTAGGTGGTTCCATGTCTTGTATGGGATATAGGCAACTACAGTCATACAAGAACGAGCTTGATATCAAACATCATGAAAAATCTATAAACGATTATATTTTCGACAATTCTTTAACCCCAAATGCGGCTAATTATATAGATTATATAACAGATTGTATTAAAAATTATCCAATTGAAGTAGTCCTAGGATTTGTTTCATTTATAGAGGAAAGGAAAGATATTTATTCCTGCCACGTAATAATCAATGGGGAGATAGTAGAGTTTGAAACTAAAAATTTGATAATTGCTACAGGTATAAAACCTAAGAATATACCAAATGTGATAGATTCTTATAATACAATAAATTGCTTTTCAGCATATCAATTTTTTGAATCTGATAAATGTCTAGAAAAACTTGGTTACGAAGTTTTTATAATTGGTAGCGGAAATTCAGCCTTCCAAATTGCCACTTCTGCCTATGAAAGGGGGTTTAAATCAACCGTATTGGCTCGCGAATATCTAGGGGTTTATCCACAAGAAAATCAGGATCGGTTCGCACTTAGAGCACCATCTCAAAAGACCATTGAATACATATGGAAATCTCAGAGTTATTCTGAGTTGGTAGAGTCACGTTTTCTAATATATAGCAATTTTTCTCGTTCTAAAGATTGCATTTCAGCCCTATTTGAAAGAAAAAAAAATAACAATCATATTGCAAGACGTTGTTACGATAATCTACCAGTTGAAGAGGATTGCAGTAAGAAAGTGATTTCTATAAATATCGAAAATTCTATAGTTGTTTCAGCGATTGGTACAATTGGTAATTTGCCAGATAATAATATTAAGGGACTGTATTTAAATGATAAAGGTTTTGTTAGTAAAATTAAATCTAAGTCTGGAAGTAAAAATATTTCCGTTATAGGAACTTTAGCTGGAGCTAGATCTATTAATACGATGGATTGTTTTGACTGAGGGGAAAGTAAAAATGTTGATTAATGAGTTAAAGGATGGTTTTGGTTGTAGACTGAGAGAACTCGATCTTTCAAAAGGAAAAGTTGATGATGATTTAATATTAAAGATAAAGAACATCCTTTTCAAATATAAAGTTATAATTATAGAAGACCAATTTTTTTCCGATGAAGAATATTTATCTTTTATGTCAAAGTTTGGGAAGCCAATTACTCATATTCTATCTGAATTCGCTCTAGAACATGTGCCAGAAATAATAAAAATATCGAATTATGTTGATTCCGATGCTAGAGAACACGGTGTCCTTTATGGTGGTGCTTACTGGCACAGTGACATGGCTTATCGTAAAGAGGTTGGTGTTGCGACTTCGTTATATGCAATAAATGCTCCTGAAAATGGACCGAAAACAATGTTTCTCGACTTAGAATCAGGGCTTAAATCTATTGTTAATAATATTAATTTTCATAGGGAGTTATCAGAGGTTTATGGCCTTGATTTACAGTCAACTAAAGTTATTCATAAATTTGGTAACAGAAGGAAAATTACAGATAATGAGGAAAATGAGCAAAAATTATCAAGCGAAAAATGTAAAGATCATGAACATTGCCTGCATGACCTTGTAGTAAGACATCCAATTACTGGCGCAGCCTCACTATTTGCTACTAGTGGAAGCTCATTTAAAATTGAAGGTAAAAGCGAACTAGAATCTATTTTTATTTTGAATTTATTGGAAGATTTTATTTTTGAAAATTCGAAATACTATGAACACTCTTACACTAAGGGGGAGATAATTATTTGGGATAATATTTCTACTATTCATTGCGGTAAAGGAATTTCACCTTGTGAATCAAAAGAGGATAGCAGAATTTTACACAGGATTAATATTCACTATGGAGAGTAATATGATAAAAAATTTAGTTTTAATTTCTCAGACTTACATTGATTTAGGTTCTGATATTATTTTAGGAATGCTATCCAGCAGAGTTAAAATTACTTTATTTATAAGCGAAAGTGAGGATGTTGATGAGAGAATCAGTCCTTATCTAGATGAAATTTACAAAGTTTCGAGCTCACTGGATAGTAGCCTACGTCCGGTGTTATCCCATGAAAATATAATAGAAATTTTGCGTGATGAGATCTCGGATATCAACCCTTCTAATAGTTTTTCTATATTTTGCCAGCAAGAAGATAATGTATTGACTGCTGCGTATGTTAGAGAGGCTCTGAATATCAAAGGAGATTTGCCAAGCGATATTTTGAAGTTCAGAGATAAGTTATTAATGAAGGAAATAGTTGGAAAATTAATGAGCAATAGCATTCCTAAACATACGTGTTTAGATGTTGGGCGAGCGAAAAGTAGTGAAAAAGAGTATTATGAAAATTTGACTAAAACGTTAGGCGAGATCTTGGTTATAAAACCTACAAGTGGGGCAGGTAGTGTAAATGTTAGAATTGTAAATAATTTATGTGATTTTAAGAATTTTATCGAAATGATAGAGGATAATAAATATAATTTTTCTTATGAGGTTGATGAGTTTATAGAAGGTAAAATGTATCAGTGTGATTCAATAGTTGTGGACGGCAAAGTTTATTTTTCGGGTATCTTGGAATTAGGGTGCTCTAATTTTGACTTTGTCTTAGGAAAACCTTTATCAGTTTTTCCTGTCCTCGATAAGAAACTATATGAGATATTATCTATTTTTAATCAGAGTGTAATAGATGCTCTTGGTTTTTGTAACGGCTCTACTCACTTAGAAGTGTTTGTTTCAAACGACAATGGAAAAATTACGTTTCTAGAGATAGCAGCCCGTGTGCCCGGTGGAATTGGGGTTCCTTATCACAAAAAAAATAGTAATGTTAATATGGTTGATGCAACCCTCTTGTTGAGCTGCGGATTAGATATTAAGCAGTACATTAAACCTAAATTTAGCAACAATGTTGTTTCAGCCTTACTGCCTGTTCAGAATGGTAAAGTGCTCGAATTACTGGAGCCCAGATTGCAAAGTCAATATGAACTGCAATGGCATATCTCAGTGGGTGACATTGTAGAATCAAACTCTCTTGTTGACACTGCAGGTGTTTTAACCTTTTTTAACGATGATTTGGTTCAATTAAGAGCTGATTTTGAAAGCTTGCAAGCTTATTGCCCTGTTCGCGCTGTCGAAATTTAAATTGGTAATAGTTTTATGCATTATTGTTTATGCTTTATGGGGCTTTGTTTTCAAATTCAAATTTTGAGACAAAAGCCCTTACATGTCTAACTATTAGACGAGCGTTATTGTCTCAGGCTCGCTTGATCCTTCCAGTTTGTTTAATGCTCTTTTATCATGGTGTAAGTATCGCAATCTGCTGAAGCGAGAGGGGAAGCTATTTGTGGAATATTATCAGGTCAGTTTGTGAGTAAACTCAAAACTCGAAAAGTGAGAACATCCAAGCCTAAACTGATGAAATATATCCTCAAGCTCAGAGGAAGACCTATCAAAGCAATGCCATAACTTACCGATGAGGAAGTTGAACGGTTTAGATATGAATTGGATGTTTGAGAAGAGCGATTAAAATATCTGTCGGAATAACATAAGTACATCAAATTAAAGGTAGTTTTTTGTGAATCTGATTTATGTCTATCTTGGAAAGCGCTGCCATCGATAACCCTGCAGATGATACCGAGAGTGAACTGGGATTTAGAATCCATATAGAACATCCTTAGTTCTCTAAAGTTGAAGTAATCACTTTAAAGGTCAGCCAATTCAGTCCCGTCCTTTTCCCTCAGTAGTTAACGTAAATGAGAAGGTTGCTTGGTAATTAAGGCATTACAGAATCGCTTGGTGATCACATTTTACCCGTGGCACTTTGTGATTACCGAGGGACGTTGACGGTCTAATTACCGAAGGACTCTGTCATAGTCTTATTAATAGTAGTCAACTATGACAGGTCTACTCCTATTC
>NZ_JAUJED010000063.1:0-4165 GCF_030442075.1 Vibrio sp. TMPB1044
GCTCGTCTAGGAGAGCTTTATCGAATGCAAGTATCCCTTTCCCAACCAATTTACCGTCATCAATAGAGAAGCAGTCTATATCGAAGAGAGTCTTCGATTCGTTCTTCTTATTAATGTGCTTTTGAGTTGGTGTTTTAGGATACGGGTCGCCTTTATCGAGAAGTAACCATTCAAGTGAGACACCTGTGCTCAAATGAGTTCTTACTGCAATCTCGAATGGAGTTAGATTTCGTTGTCGCCAAGTCGCGATTGTTGATTTTGGGATGCCAAACACGTCTGCAACGTCCTGTTGACGGTCTGAATTCGTGATATCTATCAATTTCTTGATAATATCTTTCCCTCCCAAATACGATATTTGGTCTATTTTAAGTTGCTTGTTATTCATATGTGATCAATAATCGCAATTGAGATCGAAACGGTGAGGTGCAACTCGTCATTTCGAAATTAAACATAAATGACTAAACAGGATATCATTATGCTCTCATATCAAGTAGTCCTAAATACGCCTTTCATGACGTACGATCAATACTCTCAATTCTCCGGTATGCCAAAGCGCACAATCATAGATTGGGTTAAAGATGGTCGCTTGCCCATTAAAACTAAAGCAAAAGGAAAAGAAACCCCGTTAATCAATATGGTCATGCTGCTAGAAATGGCAACTCGTGAAACGATGGAGAGAATGGGTTAGTCGCTCATGCGTTTATCTTCCCTTATTTCGACCAAAGAGCTTTGTCCGTTGGGGGTAAACATTCTTGGTTTGAGTTTTGTTGTCGTCTCGTTTGTCTTCAAGTGAGTATTGGTTATGAACGAAATTGACTCAATAGGCGAATTCTCTCGCACAAAACAAGGGGCCTTTAATGAAGCGTGTTGCGTGTTCGCTAGGTCAGAGAATATGGCTAGGCTAGCAGAGGCCATAGGGATGAGTCCGACCATGCTGCGGAATAAACTTAACCCTGAGCAGCCTCATGTCCTGAGTTGTGTTGAAGCCATCACTCTCGCCAAAGTGAGTGGCAATCATACCATCGTAAACAGCTTGCTTCTTGGGTTGGGGGTGGTCACCGCTCATATAGCATCTGATAGCACGGAAGACACCTTTGTTCAAAGCGCATTAGAGAACTCGATCTATTCGGGTGAATTGTCTCGAATGGCGTTGGAGTATGCAGGAAATCATCGCCTAACTCGCACTCAAAAACATAAGATTATTCATACCGCGCACACCAGTATCAGCATTCAGGTAAAACTCATCAGGAGCCTGGAAAAACTGAATCAAGGTGGTTGTCTGCTTAAAGCCATAGAGGAGGCGGCAGACGCTAATGGTTTATTTGATTCAAACATCAATTCGGAGCAATGATGTCTGTTACTCCGTGCGATAAGTCATGTCCTGAAACGTCTGGTCATGGATTGACGGAGGAAGATAAGCGTAGAGGCCTTAAGTATATCAGGCGTATTCGACGCGAGTTATGTGATCGTCAACTTTCTTCATTATGGGTTGAGCAGGCGAGGTTAATGACCCAATTAAGGCGTTCGAACCATGTGTTTGAACAAGTACGACTGCGAATTCGTTTATTCGGCCTTGAGAAGCGAATACAAAGAATCAGACAACGTTGGCTTTGACGCATTTTAATTTTCCAGAGTTGCGTTATTGGTTTCTCAGAAGGTGAGCGTTATTTAGCCGAGGTCAACTTTATGAATCATCATGTGTTTGCGGTCGTACAGGGTAAAGTTATTCAAACCAGTATTGAAGCAGTCTCCAATTTAGTCTTAAAAGGTAAAGAAGAGTGGCGTGATGCAGTCAGTTGTCCTTCGGAAAGGCGTTCGATAAAAATTGACACCCGTGGCGGCTACGAAAGCTCAAAAGAAATGGCTTTGACCGGCTCTCAAATCTTGTCAGAGAGAGTCAATAGTACTGATTCAGTAACGGCGCTCAACGCTCAAGACAATCTCTCTTGCTTTGTTTTTTCTAGAGGAGAGTATGGGCAAAGTGCACCGAGGGTGATGAGATGACGGCTCATTCTGAATACGCTGCGTCTTCATCCATTTCCTGTTTGAGTCGGCTACTTGAGGAAGCGCCTTATTTGTCGAGGTGCAGTGACAATAAAACCGCGATGCTCATCAGACCTCGAAACTATGCGGTCAGATGGCCGTATATGCAGGTTAATCGTAAAAATATGCAGGCGTGGATGGTGTTTGACATCGATCATGACCATCGAGCTGTCCCCAACCCCTATATTTGGCAAGATGAAGGCTTGCCACCCCCTAATCTAATCGTTCGAAACCGCACCAGTAATAAAGCCCACCTTTTTTACGCTATTGTGCCGGTTTGCACCAGCGATCAAGCCCGATCCAAACCCATTCAGTACCTCAAAGCCATTTATCGCGCCTTAGCCTTACGATTGGAGGCGGACTTAAGTTATTCAGGACCTGTTGCCAAAACGCCCTTTCATCCTTGGTGGCAGACAACTGAACTCCACCGCAGTGTCTATGAACTCAATGAGTTAGCGGATTCTCTTGAGCTGGAGACAACGCGGCCATGGCTTCGTCAAGATATTGATGTCTCTTATTCTCGAAACTGTACTTTATTCGAACACACTCGTCGATACGCGTATGACATTGTCGACGAAGAAAGAGAAAAGGGCAGTTATACGAACTTTAAACGCCGTGTCGAGAGTTTCGCTCATTACAAAAATACCGAGACTGCGGATAAGCCGCCTTTGAAGTGCAGTGAGGTGTTGGCGGTGGTGAAAAGTGTTTCTCGTTGGACCTGGGATAAATATTGTGCACGGTCAGACTGCCAGCGAGGTGTGATGAGATTGGATAGTGGATTAAGTTTACAGGAAAGGCAGCGTAGAGCGGCCAGAAGAACCCATAATCTTCGTCGGACGAAGACCACTCGCCGAATTATCCGCGCCTGTCAGGTTTTGTTACGCAAAAATCAGGAGCTCACGATTGGTTTGGTGGCACGTAATGCGGACCTGTGTCGCCAGACTGTCAGTCGTTACGTCTATTTGTTTGAATGGGTCAAGTCTGCTTTATCCGAAAGTAGGCAAAATGGGCCAGAGCATCGTGGTAATTATGCTGTTCATCAGATATCTGCCCCTATAACGTTATACTGGGCGGAGTATGAAGTAGGGAAAAAGAAGGCGATACTTGAGTCAGCTTTTCCTTGATTTGAATAATAATGAGTAACTATCGAGTCAAAATACGCTCTCTCGGTAAATTCAATAATGAGTTTGAGTCGACATAACCCCATTTAATGCGATTAATGTCTCAATTCGTGCAAATATGGATTTACACACCTCATATTGCTGTATATTTATACAGTAATATGAGAGGGGGGAGTTATGTCTTTTAAAGATACAGAGACACTGTCAACAGGAATTGAATTCATTGTTGAAGCCGTGGCGGTGAAGACAAATGGTCAAGATCATTCAGCGTTAGGTTTATACCTGATCAGCTTACTGCTCGAAGATCAAAAGATTTCCCTTGATTGTGATGATAAAAGGAAAAGGGTGGTAGTACCACTTGGTAAATCGCGTCAAACACATCTTGAGATAGGTTGGAAGTGCCCTTCTTTTTAGATTTGGTCGTGTTAGCTAATTGGATGAACTTGATAGTGATAGTTCTTCAACTCTTCACTTCTTTGGCACAACTCAAATGTGAAATAAGGCTGGGTGACTAAACACTGAGTGAACCTGTCTAATTCATTCGTATGTATAAACAGCGAAATGGGTGCAATCTGACGGTTTTCATTATCGAAGCAGTTATCAATATGTGCTCTGTCGATATAAACAACGTCCATTTCCTGTTTAGGGGTCTCTTCAATCAGTTTTGTTTCTAATCCGCTCTTCTCAAAGCGTTCTAACAAGGCATAAAGTTTATCAACGTCGTTTTTGCTCTCTATCGCTGAATATTGAGATAGAACGCTTTCTAAGTGTTTTTCGATTGAGCCAAACTTATTCTTCATCAAACAAACCGTTTTAAGCTTTTTCTTGATAATGCTATATCGAGCTTGTTTGATTTTTGGCTTCAAGAAGTCAATGATAATCTTGTTTCGTTGCTCTTCTTTCACAAAGTGACTGGCAATGTTTACTTTGAAGTAAAGGTGAAGAAGAGTGTTTTCGAAGGTCGACTTAAGAAGTTGATGGTATGAATGTTCTGACATTGT
>NZ_JAUJED010000063.1:4413-6218 GCF_030442075.1 Vibrio sp. TMPB1044
ATGAAAGCAAAGTGACGTAACTTGCTAGTTGTTCGTAGTTATGCTTAAACCGTGTCCCCATCGTAGTCACAATATTTTTAATTTCAGAACTCGATTTTGATCTTAGTCTTGGGATGAGTTAAACAACAAGTATTGGTTTGTGAGAAGCCTAATAACTTGATTCAACGCGGATAGTGGTTTCGCAGCTGGGGTCAACTTCTTTAGGGTTTTTACAGCCTTGATATTATCGGATTAGTCACGGATGGATAACTTTAGACGTTAATGAAAAGTGTATTACCTATGTAATACATTGACAGGTCGATGTTTGCTTCTTATTGTGTATTACACATGTAATACATGAGGTGTCTATTATGAAAACAAAGATCATCAGCGCAGCGAACCAAAAAGGTGGCGTTGGAAAAACCACGACTCTTGTCAATTTAGGAGCTGAGCTTGCACGAAAACGAAAAGTGTTAGTTATTGACCTTGATCCTCAAGGGAACTGCTCCAAAACGTTAACTGGACAACGTGATTTTAACTTTGAAGAGACGATTGCTGCTTTGTTTGATAAGCCTAAAGTTGTGTCCATTGTCGATTTAATTCAACCTGCAAAGCTTAATGGGAACTCCATTGAAAACCTCTATGTTGTTCCTGCTGATGTTCAGTTGTCACGTGTCATCGAAACATCACTGACAAAGATTAACCGTGAACGAATTTTAGAGAAGCAATTGGCGAAGTTAGGTGATACCTATGATTTCATTCTTCTTGATACACCACCAAACTTATCCCTAACGACTCTTAACGCAATCCAGGCTTCAGACCTTATCTTGATCCCTGTTGACTCAGGTGCATTTTCATTAGATGGCATTAGCCCTTTACTCGAAGCTGTATCTGAAATTAAGGATGACGAAGGTAATTATCTGATTCTGAGGAACGAGGTCGACTCAAGAAACACTATTATTAATGAGTTCATTGATGAGGAATTGGAGGTAGTACAAGATAAATTGTTACCAGTATCTGTCCGTCGTTCTGAGCATGTCGGACAAGCTAATGCCGTTTCCTCTCCTGTGCGTTTTTATAAATCGGGGTCTCTTGTTAATAACGATTACCGAAAACTCGCTGCGTTTCTTTTAAATTTAATGTAATACATAGGTAATACACATGAGCAAGTTAAAGAAACGAGGAGCGATAACCGCTCTCTCTAGTGACAAGCACGAAGGTTCAAGTAAGTCGACGGGGATTACGACTGTCAAAAAGAAAGTGACGACATCTTATAAGGTGCCTCCTCTGACCCTTAGAATGTCACTGACGGATAAAGAACGGATAACCGATTGGGTATCAAACCTGCAAGAGCAGACAGAGAGAAATGTGTCTGCAGCGAAACTGTTTCGAGCGTTGGCTTTATATCGAGACAAGATCGATGATGAAGATCTCATCGAGTTGATCAACAAAATGAACTAAATGTGTATTACACATGTAATACATAGTTGCTTTAAAGGCTCTGAATATTTTAAGAGATGTCATAGAGCCGACCTCGGACTCAACTTCTCACATTGATGAACATGACACTTGGGGAGTTTTGTTACCTGTTCTGAGCCTTCTCTCCTTGTAAAGACAAAACTGTAAACGTGTCTTTATCACGATTCTTATGTTGCCTTAGGTGTCACCCTGCGGGCTAGGCCTGACTGCCTCAAGAGTCTTAGCGTCTTGTCGTTTCCTCCTCGTTGGTCTCTCTGTCTTTGAATAAGTTCGAATAAGGGCTTGTTTTCTTATGCGCCGATTTCTTTCACTCGCCTCATTTTCGGGTTCGCAGGCTGTTAACCGTC
>NZ_JAUJED010000064.1:0-227 GCF_030442075.1 Vibrio sp. TMPB1044
CCATTCCAACAGAATGGTAATGAATTGACTGTGCCAAATAACCCCTCTCTATATAGAAAGTAATTATTCGTATTGGTCACTCAGTTCATTGAAATCAATTTTGATTCCGAAGAATCTGTTTTATCTAATGATAAAACGTTTTGATATTCATCAACGAGTGCCCACACAGATTGATAGGTTTAAATTGTTAAAGAGCTTTGCTTTCAGTGCCTTAGCACTTAAGCAGG
>NZ_JAUJED010000065.1:0-285 GCF_030442075.1 Vibrio sp. TMPB1044
AGAATATGGTGGAGGGAGACGGATTCGAACCATCGAAGGCAGTGCCGGCAGATTTACAGTCTGCTCCCTTTGGCCACTCGGGAACCCCTCCAGGGTGTGTCTTACTCTTCACAAAGTAAGCCTAAATTGATGTTTTCCCATAAGCCCATCAATCAGGTTTTTCTCTTAACTCGTAAAAGAGGTAAGAAGAATATGGTGGAGGGAGACGGATTCGAACCATCGAAGGCAGTGCCGGCAGATTTACAGTCTGCTCCCTTTGGCCACTCGGGAACCCCTCCAGGGTGT
>NZ_JAUJED010000007.1:0-1247 GCF_030442075.1 Vibrio sp. TMPB1044
ATGAAGCGCTGTTCACCGCGATAAGAGTGAACCGTTTGTATCACCAGACGACCCTAAGGCTCTGAATAAAGCAGCGAGCCTGACAATGTAACGAAGTTTGGCACTGTGCCAAACGGGAGCAGAACCGTGAGGGAATGCTCCTCCTGATAACCACGAATTGGGTGAGTGCTAGGGAATCAGTATGATGAACGAAAGTGAATCCATGTAAGGTGCGTTATACGTGAAGCAGCGGAAGTGGTTAATACGCTGTGGCCAAACGGCGATGGGAGTAGGAAAGAGGTTGGACAATACTCTTTCGTGATCGATAGGCTCCTCGCACTATAGTGGGCATCTACCCTGATATTGCGCGACATGCGGAACACGGTAAGCCAGTATCGTTCCTTCGGGAAAGCTGTCTGTGAAGAGAGCCGATAGCGGTGCTGGTAAAGGAGGTTGGAAAAAGCGAATGCTGCATTGTAATGATGCAGATACAGACGGATGTTTGACACGAAAGTGTGCCCACTTCCAACTGGTCTCCCATTGCAAGATGATTTGGAAAACTTTATTTAAGAAGGAACGCAGATGATCTCTTCTCATGAAGTGAGTGCCCCTTCTGGCAGCGCCCAATGGCAATCCATCGACTGGAAAGCGGTTGAGCGCCATGTGTTAAGGCTCCAGATGCGCATTGCAAAAGCAATCCGAGAAGGTAAACACGGTAAGGCGAAAGCACTACAGTGGATACTGACTCACTCGAAAGCAGCAAAACTTCTCGCTGTTCGTCGAGTATCACAAAACAAAGGCAGTAAAACGCCAGGAATTGACGGCGACATCTGGAACACCGATGCACGTCGAATGGCGGCAGTCAGCTTACTGAGCAGAAAAGGCTATCGAGCTAAACCGCTCAGAAGAATCTATATCCCGAAGAAAAACGGCAAACTTAGACCATTAGGTATCCCGTGTATGATAGACCGAGCGCAACAAGCGTTACATCTTCTAGCACTAGAACCTATATCGGAAACAATTGCCGACCCTAACAGCTATGGCTTTAGACCTAACCGAAGCGCAGCCGATGCAATACAGCAGTGCTTCAAATGCCTGTGCAAAAAGGGAGCAGCACAATGGGTTCTTGAGGGGGATATCAAAGCTTGTTTCGACAAGATAGGTCACCAGTGGCTACTTGATAATGTCCCGACAGACAAAAGGATGCTCAAGCAATGGCTGGAATGTGGCTATATAGACAAAGGGCTATTCTACAAAACGGCAGAGGG
>NZ_JAUJED010000066.1:0-7144 GCF_030442075.1 Vibrio sp. TMPB1044
ATCGAATAGGAGTAGACCTGTCATAGTTGACTACTATTAATAAGACTATGACAGAGTCCTTCGGTAATTAGACCGTCAACGTCCCTCGGTAATCACATGAAATCAAGCTAATGAAAACCTGTCAGACTAATTCGTTTTAGTCATGCGGGCTACATATTGGATTTTGAACTAAGATTAGCCATCACTTTTTCAATCTCTTATACAAAGCTAGGAGCAAAGCCGATCTATCATCGTTGAGAATATTGATATCTCACCTCTTCTTAAAGGTTTTACTGGTATTGATACATTCTATGGAAAGAATGTATTACGAGAGTAATGCATGAGTTTGCTCTAGTAAAAAAAGGGGAAGCGCTTGCTTCCCTTTCTAAATGCTCAAACCATCCCGCGCTCTTTCGCCCATTCAATGAACTCTTTGTAAGGACGTTTTCCTCTCATACCTTTCACCGCTTTTGGGAAGCCAAGCTCTTGAGTCCAACGCCACAAAGTAGGCTGGCTAATCCCAAGAGTTTCACGAACCTCTTTATCACTGATGAAAAAGCGTTGTGTTGCTAGGTTTATCGTTGAATTAACCATTTTGATTTCCTCTATTAGCTGAACTTTTCATATAACAAACATAAAACACCGCACAAATAACGGCATAGACGGCGAAACTGATCATTGGGCAACTCCTTTTTCTGGTGGCATAATTCGTACTCGGTTTGTTGTGTGCCAACACATAGCATCTCCATTAAACAAGCCGCCTTCGCGTAACTTAGCGCAGCCTTGTGGTAGCTGTTCACCACATTTACCGCAACAACCCAAATCGCTTTCTATCTTGGGTATCTCGGCATGAACACGATGAATAATTGACTGCAAAGCTTCAACTTGGGTGTAAGGTTCCCTTGGGTAAGCGAAGAACTGGCATATATCATTAAGCTTTGTGATTTCATTGGGTGATAACGTCACTCGGATATCGTTATTGCCACTGGTTTTACGCTTATCCCTTAGGCGCTTGGCGCGAACTGCTGCTTGTTTGCGTTTACGTTCCTTAGTCATTTTGCAGCTTTTCGCTTTCGAGCGGTGGCCTTCTTTTTTACTGGGGCAAGAAACTGGCGAGCTTTTGCTAAACAAAAGTCGAAACATTTGCCGCCACGGCCTCCGAACGAAGCGGTGGTTCGGTAGATTTTAATCGCGAAGTTACAAGCCCGAGTTGCTTCGTCACGCTTGTAGCCTTCACCAAGTAAGATTTGATGAATCTTTTTATGGATAAACTCTTCCTGAGAGTTTCGAAGTAGGGGAGTCGTCATTACACAAAGTTCCTTTGGTTTCTGGGTGAAACCTGGCAATCAGTCTATGTACTTGAAATTGGTGGTCAGCCAGTTATATACTGATTGCGAGGTTTAGGTTTGGTTATCTAAGTCTCATTGCACAAAGTAAGCCCTTATTGGTTTGGTCACCGATAGGGGTTTTCTCTTTTTCAGCCTTTCAAAATCTCATTTCATTCAATTTCGTGCTCAATTGGTCAGAAAGAGCGTTGAACTTATGGATAGTTTGGGCGTCTTCTTTTCCTACGCTTACTTCTAAATTTTCACACTTATCGCTTAGCTTAATGAGCTGCTCTAGCTCGTCATAAAACGGATCGCTTTTTGGTATCTTCGCTAGGTAATGCTTAAAACTCACTTTATGAAGTTGAATAGCTTTAGCGCCTTCTAGAGTTTTGTTGATGTCTGTAAGAGATAAATACGTCATAGGTTTTCCTTTTTACTGTAGGTACATTGTCACTTGCTATAATGTACCTACAAGGTACTAATTATATTTGACCTTGTAAAGTACATTTTTTGGGCTTTATTTGAATTTCACGAATTTAAGGTACAAAAAAAGCCGCTATTGTGAGCGGCTTTCCTTGAGTGATTTTTTGCTACAAGTTCATAATGACTTGTTTTACATAGCCTACTATTCGGCAATTCCCACTGATTGGGATAGGGTCATATTTGGGGTTCAGCGGGACCAAAAACTTATGTGGACCGTCAATCTCTAGCTTTTTAATCGTTGCCTCTGGAGCATCATTAAGTGTAGCTACGACAATCTTTCCATTATCAGGGCAGTTGCATGGTTCAACTACTACAATGGAACCTGCTGGTATAGACGGGGAACCGTGTGGATTGGTCATAGAGTTGCCCGTAACACGCATGGCAAAGGCTTCCTCACTGATATTGCTTGAGGTGGTTTGCCAGTCTAGCTCCTCGTAAATAATATCTTTAGAGTCGATTTTACCCCAAGAACCTGCTTGCACATGACTAAGAATAGGTACTCGTCTAGTTTGTGTCGAAGTGAATAGCGTCGAAGCTTCTTTTAGATCCTCTTCAGTATGATCTGTATCTAACCAACCTTCTGGCATGTTGAAAGATTTCTCTATGTGTCGAGCAATTTTTGGCCCAATAGCGCGTGTGGCGCCTTTTCCCATAAATCGACTGGCTTGAGTTGTAGAACGGTCAATTTTGTCTGCAAATGCCGTAGTACCACCAACTTTTTGAGCGAGAGATCGTGCATTGTCTCTTCTAATATCTTCTGCAGTTTTCATTACATCTACCTGAGCATTTTTAACTACTTAGAACATATTGTTACTTTAAGATTTTGTTCCTAAAAGGTACATGCCCTTGAAGGTACGTTTTGTTTGTGTATTATGTACCTAAGAGGTGCTTAATATGTATAAAAAATACTGGTGTCAGCTATCTGATACGCAAAGAAAATCTATGGCTAAGAAGCTAAAAACAACTACAGGGTACTTACGTTTGGTGATTACTGGACACAAAATCCCAGGGGCTGCACTAGCAAAAAACTTACATGACATAACTAATGGAGAGGTCGATAAACATCAACTGAGGCCAGATATTTTCTAACATCATATTAGATTTTTTAGGTCAAGGCTGACGATCAATATTCTGGATAAACAACCAGTAAGGAAGAACCATGCAACCCAGTTTAAAAAGCGTTATGCATAACGCGGTAGTCGCTTGGCGAAGTGACGCGACGAAAGAACAAATTGCGGAATACATTTCTCGTTTCTATCACAAGATGAAAATCTACGAGGAGGAAGACTGCCAAAGGGAATATCTTCTCAAAGTGCCGTCGGCTTTCAACAATCCAAACAACACTCAAAATTTATTTCGTTATGTCAGTAGAACAAGCACAGAGGCCAAAGCTAACGTGATGGATTTGTTGCCTGCAATTATTGCAGCTATGCCTAAAGCTAGGGCAACGGCTGCACTGAATCAGTTCTTAAACCCGCTTGGGTATTCAGTTGCGGCTATTGGCTCCAGTCAAACCATGTCGAACCGTGACCAACTACTCGCCGATTTTAGCAAAGAGTCATCTGAAGCACTCCGCTCGATACTCTTACTTGGTGAACATGCCACGTCTGACCAACTTCGTGATGCTTACCGAGAGCTACAAGAGAGCGCCGGCTCTCACGACCCGTTACTTAAATACTTAGAAACATTGATGGCGCAAAAAGGCTGACCACCTGAATGCATTTAATAACCACGCGAATTAACAAAACAAGAGAACTTTGTGCAATGAGTCTTTCTTATCAAAATTACCACGGCCAAATGCTGTGGATAGCAAACAATGGCAATTGTCGTTATGTGGTGTCGCGCAATAAAGCGAAGCAAATCCTACAAACCATGAAGGCGAGGGTGCAGTTATGAAAAACAAATTAGCTGATCTTAATAACCACCTTTTTGCTCAAATGGAACGCCTGTCTGATGAGGATATAACCGACGATAAATTGAATGAAGAAATTAATCGTTCAAAGGCTCTGACCACAGTATCAAAGCAAATCATCGATAACGCTCGTCTTGCTCTGGATGCTCAGAAGTTTCGTACAGAGTACGCGGGTCGAATTGAATTACCCGAAATGATTGAGGGTAATAAACATGTCTAAAGGTCAATCACATCGTTACACAGAAGCGCAGTGCGCATTCTTGAAAGCAAATAGCACCATGGTGCGGCGTGAATTGACTGAGGCCTTTAATCATCGCTTTGGAACAAATTTGACGCTCGCTGCAATTAACAGTTTCTGTAAACGCAAAGGTTGGTTTACTGGCCGCGACGGGAAGATAGAAAAAGGGAACAAGCCGTGGAATAGCGGTACTAAGGGCTTGATTAAGGCAAACGCCGGAAGTTTTAAGCCAGGCCAAAAACCAACAAACAGCAAGCCATTAGGGCATGAGCGTATTTGCTCTAAAGATGGGTTTATTCTCGTCAAAGTAGCAGAGCGTGATCCATACACCAAAGCCAAAACGCGTTATAGGGCAAAGCATCAAGTTGTCTGGGAACGTGAACATGGTGAGATACCTGATAACCATGTGATTCGTTTTAAAGATGGCGACAAGCTGAACTTTGCTATCGACAACCTCATTTGCGTTTCATTGGCTGTCAATCTACGTATGAATCGGAATCGAGTTCAGGACCTGCCAATAGAGCTTAAAGGAACGGGGCATGCCATCGCAGAGCTCGAAGTTGCCGCATTCAATGCAGGGAGGAAAGTCAGATGAGTATGCTTCTTACCGCTCAAGCCATGCAGTTAAAAGTTGGCAATGCGACTCGTAAACTCGTGTTACTCAAGCTAGCTGACAACGCCAACGACAATGGGGTGTGCTGGCCATCTTATGAGTACATTGCAGATATGTGCGAGGTCGACCGCCGAACAGTAATGCGTCATATCAAAACGTTAGAAGAAATGGGGTTTGTTTCAGTCCGCACCCGAAAGGGAGAAAAGGGCAATTCGAGTAATGTATACCAGTTAAATTTAGGGGGTGACAAATTGTCACCCCCTAGTGACACACGATCACTAGGGGTAGTGTCAGAGGATCACCCCCCTAGTGATCCTATGTCACCCGGAATCAGTCATAGAACCAGTCAATTAGAACCAGTAAAAAATAAACAAAAAAATTCGAGTGAACTTGAATCTTGTTTTGCTCGGCTTTGGGCCGCATACCCAACCAAGAAATCGAAGAAGAACTCGTTAGCAAAATTCAAAAGTATCGTGACAGCGCAAAGTGAACCTCCGGAAGTGTTTACCGAGATGCTCTGTCGAGATGTAGAAACTCGTGTGGCCAATCGACAGTTTGGTTTCGATAAGCTGCACCTAACGACCTACTTGAATCAAGAACGATGGAACGACGACCATGAAAAGACTCGAACAAGCCAGGCTGCACCAAAAAATCGAGTCGAGCAATACAACGCAGAGTTGCTCGAACGATACGGACACACTGCCACATCGGTTGGGCAACAAAGTGATTCTTTTGAACCTGGAAGATTGGATCCAAGTCAAATTTGTGGAGGCTTACGGGACGAAATGGCCGTATCAGGCACTACCATCGACTTGGACTCAAGCGATTACAACGATGTCGGTCAGTGAGATTCGTCGTGCAGTCAATCAGGCTTTGTTGGAAGGGGGTGTATGGCCCCCAAGCTTGCCAGAGTTTGTGTCTATGGGACGTGAAGAGTTGGTTGATATTGACGAGGCATTTACTCGAATGCTTCGCTGTGAACCAAAGGGTGATATCGAGTATTGGACATCGCAAGAGGTGGGTTTTGTTTGTAGAGGCCTGCTAAGCGAACGTGAAGCTAGAGCGAAGTACCGAAAAACGTTGAAGAAGTACGCAGATAAAGCCAAGGATGGCTCGCTCCCCTCAAGAAACGCGATGCGTTTGACCGATAAATCTAAGGTCAAACCACTTCATGAGATTGAGCGCCCCAATCCTAAGAAGTTTCGCAAGAACTCGGTATTTGCAAGGGTCGCAGCTCTGGGATCGAGGGCGTAATGCAAATTGAAAAGCTATTGGCAAAGTTCAATGTAAAAGGGGTCAACTACGACCTCAGTTCTGGCGGTAAGGGGATACTTTCTCAGGATGAGCAGCTGGCAATTTTTGGTCTAGCCTGGAAGGAAGCACCAGTAGGTTTTTTGGTGTTATTCGTTGAGTATTTGCAAGATAGACCTGCACTTAACAAGCTTTACCAAACCACCTTACAGGAAGCCAAAGCGCTGATGGAAACATGGCGCGGTCCATATCCCGAGAGAGCATTGGAAGCGTTAGTCAGGACAGCTATTGCAGAAGCGACGCAGCAGTTTGGCCAAGTTTGTCCAGAGTGTAATGGAAGCGGTAAATATGTTACCAAAAAAAGAGAAAGAAGAACTTGCCCATGCTGCGATGGTGGCCGCATAGGCTGGACGCAAGAAACTCGCTTCGCTTACTTCTGCCAAACTTTACCCGTTACCTTCTTTCGCTTTAAGAAGTACGAATCCATTTTAGGTAAATTGGTTAAGAGGCTAACTGATAAGCGAAGTGCTGCAGCCTTAGCGTTGCAGGGGAGATATGAACGAGAAAGCAAATTACAAAAGTCTTAAGGGTTGTGGTTTAACTCGAAGATTAATGTAGAGAGTGGGGGGAAGTGCGTGATGTGAGGCAAGGGTAGGTCGTTTTAATAGGTGATTTGCATTAACACTTTCGCTTATTGACTTACAGATGCCCCCTGAGAGGGGGCTGAAGTATTTCTCCCATAAACTTAATAAAGAAGCTACTTATTAGTTCCTTAGACTAGGCTTTCATTAACAAGTTTTTGAATATTGCTACTATTTACAGTCTACTTGGGACTGTAAATAAATTTTTGTAAGAGTCCCTAAAAACTTCAATTCAAAAAAATTAACCTACCACTCGTAAGAAGCGCCAACACCATATCCAATTGAATCCGTAGCGTCTTCAAATGCAACCGAACCACGAACAGCTAAATGGTCATTAACTCGAACACCAGAGCCAACCGCTAGAGCGTGAGCGTTTTCATAGCCGCCAACGCCGACAGAAACGTTCACTGAACCAACGTTGTATGGTTGGAAAAGATTTGAAGTTGCCATGTTCATTGCTTCAACGCTATTAATGCGATCGCCCATCTTGTTCATATCTTCACGCAAACCTTTAATGTCAGCTGTGTTTTTATCAATAGCCACGCGGTTTGCGTTTGATTGATCGCGAATTGCGGCAGTATGACGCGCTAAGGAGTCAATTTTTTGCTCTGTGCTTACAGTGTTTGGATCAGGAGTTAGACTCGGAGTCTTTTGACTTGCAGTTTGTAGTTTTGGAACTTGCGCTTGCATAGTCGGTGT
>NZ_JAUJED010000067.1:0-894 GCF_030442075.1 Vibrio sp. TMPB1044
CCACACCGTTCATTTTCGGCATATGGTTATCAATTATTACAAGGTTGAAGTTGTCCGACTCCAGTAGACTTAATGCCTCATAACCATCCCCACAAGTAACACATTCAATGTTCAACTTGTCCAAAAAGCCTTTGGCGATAATACGATTCATTTTATTGTCATCAGTCACGAGGACCTTAAATTGAGAGAGGTCTACTGCCTGAATTTCTGTCCTCTTTTCATCCTCGTGTACAGCTGTAGGGAGGTCGATAACAAAACTGAATCGGCTTCCTTTAGAAAGCTCGCTTTTTACGTTGAGCTGTCCCTCCATCAACGTCACAAGCTTATGGCAAATCGCTAGACCAAGTCCTGTGCCACCGTAATTACGCGTTGTTGATACATCCGCTTGCTCAAACTCATTAAAGATTGAGTTCAATCTGTCATTGGGGATCCCAATACCTGTATCTTCAACAGCAAACTCCATTTTTACTTGGCCTAATCGTTTAATACTTACATTAATTGAACCACTTTCAGTAAACTTCAAGGCGTTTCCAACTAGGTTAAGTAGCACTTGTCGAATTCGAACCGAATCACCATTGTATGCGAGTGACGGATCACAACCATCGGTAAGGTTAAACTCGATACCTTTCTCGGAGCACAAGGTTTGGTAAGTGTTCAATACTGGATTGGTAATTTCAGACATTTTAAATGGATGTGGGTCAATCTCGAGGCTATCATTTTCGATTTTAGCTAAATCTAAAATATCGTTCAGGATCGCTATTAGATGCTCGCCTGAACCTAGTGCTAATTTAAGGACTTCTCGCTGCTCTTCTTTCTCTAGATCGTCGACGAGCATCTGTAGGATTCCAAGTAAGCCATTCATTGGGGTTCTGATCTCATGACTCATCGTCGCCA
>NZ_JAUJED010000068.1:0-224 GCF_030442075.1 Vibrio sp. TMPB1044
CCCACCTGATTCCATGCCGAACTCAGAAGTGAAACACAATAGCGCCGATGGTAGTGTGGGGCTTCCCCATGTGAGAGTAGGACATCGCCAGGCTTTAATTTCGACTTTGTCTACAAAGTAGACAAGTCACCATAGGGTTCTAAGTTTTCTTAGTATTTTATGTTGACTTTCAAAGTAGAAAGCGTATTATACGCGTCCTGCTTAAGTGCTAAGGCACTGAAAGC
>NZ_JAUJED010000069.1:0-210 GCF_030442075.1 Vibrio sp. TMPB1044
CTCCCTCGCCGGAAGACCAAGGGTTCCTGTCCAACGTTAATCGGGGCAGGGTAAGTCGACTCCTAAGGCGAGGCCGAAAGGCGTAGTCGATGGGAAACGGGTTAATATTCCCGTACTTCTTACAATTGCGATGGGGGGACGGAGAAGGCTAGGTGGGCCTGGCGACGGTTGTCCAGGTTCAAGTACGTAGGCGGGTGGTTTAGGTAAATC
>NZ_JAUJED010000008.1:0-88175 GCF_030442075.1 Vibrio sp. TMPB1044
GTTGAGCTAATCGCTCCAATCGCAATGGACGAAGGTCTACGTTTCGCAATCCGCGAAGGTGGCCGTACAGTTGGTGCTGGTGTTGTAGCTAAAATCTTCGCTTAATAGCATTTAGATTTTTGCACACTCTTCATTAGAAGAGCACGCATCTGAAAAGGGGAGCTTCGGCTTCCCTTTTGTTTTCTCGAAAGAAATATTACCTTCCATCTATCTTCTTCCCTCTCGATACAAAACCAACTTCCAATAAATTCCGATTATTTTTCCAACACTACTTGCATACTAAAGTGTGATCTGTATAATGCATCGCACTGGCTAACGCTGGTTGTGAACCAATGAGCACTGAGGAGTAGGTCTTACCTAGTAATGTATACTCAGCTTATGTTCGCGGTTAATAAAAATAGTAAACTTTTTGTTTGCTTCAAAAGTTAACTGACAATGCGTCCTAATTTTGGATGCTACGGTTTCACATAAATCAATCGGCATTCTCTCGTTTTATCGGGTTTGAGTGGCGATATTGTTTGTGTAATTTTTAATAATTGGAGCTCTGTCTCATGCAGAACCAACGTATTCGTATCCGCCTTAAAGCGTTTGATTACAAGCTAATCGATGCTTCAACTGCGGAAATCGTTGAAACAGCAAAACGTACTGGCGCACAGGTTCGTGGTCCTATTCCACTTCCTACTCGTAAAGAGCGTTTCACTGTTCTTACCTCTCCACACGTCAACAAAGATGCACGTGATCAGTACGAAATCCGTACTCACAAGCGTTTGATCGACATCGTTGAGCCAACAGATAAAACTGTTGATGCTCTAATGCGTCTTGATCTTGCAGCTGGCGTTGATGTTCAAATCAGCCTAGGTTAAGGGAGATAAGAATAATGATTGGTCTAGTCGGACGTAAAGTGGGTATGACCCGCGTATTTACTGAAGAAGGCGTTTCTATCCCAGTAACTGTTGTTGAGGTTGAAGCGAACCGTATTTCTCAAGTTAAAACTCTTGAGACAGACGGCTACGCAGCAATCCAAGTAACTACTGGTGCTAAGAAAGCTAACCGTGTAACTAAACCTGAAGCTGGTCACTTCGCGAAAGCGGGTGTAGAAGCAGGTCGCGGTCTTTGGGAATTCCGTTTAGAAAACGGCGAAGAGTTTGAAGTTGGCGCTGAGCTAAACGTAGAACTTTTCAACGAAATTAAAAAAGTAGACGTTACTGGTACATCTAAAGGTAAAGGCTTCCAAGGCGCTATCAAGCGTTGGAACTTCTCTACTCAAGATATGACTCACGGTAACTCTTTGTCTCACCGCGCACCGGGTTCAATTGGCCAATGTCAAACTCCAGGCCGCGTGTTTAAAGGCAAGAAAATGGCAGGTCACATGGGTGCTGAGCGTGTAACGACTCAAAACCTAGAGATCGTACGTGTTGACGCTGAGCGCAATCTACTCCTTATTAAAGGTGCAGTACCGGGCTCAACAGGCGGAAACGTGATCGTAAAACCTGCTGTTAAAGCATAACGTCTAGGAGTAAGTAATGGAATTGATGGTTAAAGGTGCTGATGCACTAACTGTTTCCGAGACTACTTTCGGACGTGACTTCAACGAAGCTCTTGTACACCAAGTAGTTGTTGCATATGCAGCAGGTGCTCGTCAAGGTACTCGTGCTCAAAAGACTCGTTCTGAAGTATCTGGCGGTGGCGCTAAGCCATGGCGTCAAAAAGGTACTGGCCGCGCACGTGCTGGTACAATTCGTAGCCCAATCTGGCGTACAGGTGGTGTTACTTTTGCTGCGAAACCACAAGATCACAGCCAAAAAGTAAACAAAAAAATGTACCGCGGTGCTATGAAGAGCATTCTTTCTGAGCTAGTTCGTCAAGAGCGTTTAATCGTTGTTGATAACTTCTCTGTAGAAGCACCAAAAACAAAAGAACTTGTAGCTAAGCTTAAAGAGCTTGAGCTAAGCGACGTTCTGATTGTGACTGGCGAAGTAGATGAAAATCTATTCTTAGCTGCTCGTAACCTATACAAAGTAGATGCACGTGATGTTGCTGGTGTTGATCCAGTATCACTAATCGCTTTCGACAAGGTTCTAATGACTGCTGACGCAGTTAAGCAAGTTGAGGAGATGCTAGCATGATCACTGAAGAGCGTATCTTAAAAGTTCTACGTGCTCCGCACATCTCTGAAAAAGCAACTATGGCAGCTGAGAAAGCGAACACTATCGTTTTCAAAGTAGCTAAAGATGCAACTAAGAAAGAGATCAAAGCAGCTGTAGAAAAGCTATTTGAAGTTGAAGTTAAGTCTGTAAATACTCTTGTATTAAAGGGTAAGACCAAACGTCAAGGTATGCGTGAAGGCCGTCGTTCAGACGTGAAAAAAGCCTACGTTACTTTGAAAGAAGGTCAAGATCTTGACTTCGTTGGCGGCGCGGAATAACAGGAGTAGTAAAAATGGCTATTGTTAAATGTAAGCCGACTTCCCCTGGTCGTCGTCACGTCGTTAAAGTTGTTAACGCTGACCTACACAAGGGTAAGCCATACGCACCACTTCTAGAGAAAAACTCTAAGAACGGTGGTCGTAACAACAACGGTCGTATTACAGTACGTCACATCGGTGGTGGTCATAAGCACCATTACCGTGTAATTGACTTCAAACGTACTAAAGATGGCATCCCAGCGAAAGTTGAGCGTCTAGAATACGATCCAAACCGTAGTGCTAACATCGCTCTAGTTCTGTACGCAGACGGTGAGCGTCGTTACATCATTGCACCTAAAGGTGTTAACGCAGGCGACCAGATTCAATCTGGCGTAGATGCTGCAATCAAAGCAGGTAACACTCTGCCGATGCGCAACATCCCAGTAGGTTCTACTGTACACTGTGTTGAACTTAAGCCTGGTAAAGGTGCTCAACTAGCTCGTTCGGCTGGTGCTTATGCTCAAATCATCGCTCGCGATGGTGCATACGTAACTATCCGTCTACGTTCTGGTGAGATGCGCAAAGTACTTTCTGAAGGTCGTGCAACGATCGGTGAAGTTGGTAACTCTGAGCATATGCTACGTGAACTTGGTAAAGCTGGTGCTTCACGCTGGCGCGGCGTACGTCCAACCGTACGTGGTGTAGTAATGAACCCGGTGGATCACCCACATGGTGGTGGTGAAGGCCGCACATCTGGTGGTCGTCACCCAGTTTCTCCTTGGGGCGTTCCTACTAAGGGCTTCAAGACTCGTAAGAACAAGCGCACTGACAAGTACATCGTACGTCGTCGCACTAAATAATTTATAAAGAGGAATCGCCATGCCACGTTCTCTCAAGAAAGGTCCTTTTATTGACCTACACTTGCTGAAGAAGGTAGAGAAAGCGGTGGAAAGCGGAGACAAAAAGCCTATTAAGACTTGGTCCCGTCGCTCAATGATCATCCCAACAATGATTGGTTTGACCATCGCTGTCCATAATGGTCGTCAGCACGTTCCAGTTTTCGTTACCGAAGAAATGATCGGTCACAAACTGGGCGAATTTGCACCAACTCGTACTTATCGCGGTCATGCTGCAGATAAGAAAGCTAAGAAGAAATAAGGAGTAGATGATGGAAGCTTTAGCTAAACATAACTTTGCTCGTATTTCTCCACAGAAAGCTCGCTTAGTTGCAGACCAAATTCGCGGTAAGTCGGTAGACCAAGCTCTAGAAATTCTAACTTTCAGCAACAAAAAAGCTGCTGTATTAGTTAAGAAAGTTCTTGAGTCAGCTATCGCTAACGCGGAACATAACGAAGGTGCAGATATCGACGATCTAAATGTCGCTAAAATCTTCGTAGATGAGGGCCCTATCATGAAGCGTATTATGCCTCGTGCTAAAGGTCGTGCGGATCGTATCTTGAAGCGTTCAAGCCACATCACTATTGTTGTAGCAGATCGCTAAAGACTAGGAGAGTAAGCAATGGGTCAGAAAGTACATCCTAATGGTATTCGTCTTGGCATCGTTAAGCCTTGGAATGCTACATGGTTTGCTAATACCAACGAATTCGCTGACAACCTAGACGGCGACTTCAAGGTACGTCAGTTCCTTACAAAGGAACTACAAAAAGCATCATTATCTCGTATCGTTATCGAGCGTCCAGCTAAGAGCATCCGTGTGACTATTCACACTGCTCGTCCTGGCGTTGTTATCGGTAAGAAAGGTGAAGACGTAGAGAAGCTACGCGCAGCTGTAGCTAAAATCGCAGGTGTACCAGCGCAAATTAACATCGCTGAAGTACGTAAGCCTGAGCTAGATGGTCAGCTTGTAGCTGATAGCATCGCGTCTCAACTAGAGCGTCGTGTTATGTTCCGTCGTGCAATGAAGCGTGCGGTACAAAATGCTATGCGTCTAGGCGCTAAAGGCATCAAAGTACAAGTAGGCGGCCGTCTTGGCGGTGCTGAAATCGCACGTTCTGAGTGGTACCGTGAAGGCCGTGTGCCTCTACACACTCTACGTGCAGACATTGATTACGCAACTTCTTCGGCTCACACTCAATACGGTGTGATCGGCATTAAAGTTTGGATCTTCAAAGGTGAGATTCTAGGCGGTATGCCAGCTGCTAACGCAGTAGAGCCAAAAGGCGATAAGCCTAAGAAGCAGCGTAAAGGCCGTAAGTAAGGAGTCGAACGATGCTACAACCAAAACGTACTAAGTTCCGCAAGGTTATGACTGGTCGTAACCGTGGTCTAGCTAAAGGTACTGAAGTAAGCTTCGGCGAATTCGGTCTTAAAGCTGTTGGCCGTGGTCGTCTGACTGCACGTCAAATTGAAGCGGCACGTCGTGCTATGACACGTCACATTAAGCGTCAAGGTCAAATCTGGATCCGTGTATTCCCAGACAAGCCGATTACTGAAAAGCCTCTTGAAGTTCGTCAAGGTAAAGGTAAAGGTTCAGTTGCGTACTGGGTTGCTCAAATCCAACCAGGCAAAGTTATGTACGAGATGAATGGCGTACCTGAAGAGTTGGCACGTGAAGCGTTCCGCCTAGCGGCACGTAAACTGCCTGTTAAAACTACTTTTGTAACTAAGCAGGTGATGTGATGAAAGCACAAGATCTACGCGAAAAGAACGTTGAAGAGCTTAACGCTGAGCTATTGAATTTGCTACGTGAACAGTTCAACTTGCGCATGCAAGCTGCAACTGGTCAACTACAGCAAACTCATACTCTAAAAGCTGTACGCCGTGACATCGCACGTGTGAAAACTGTTTTGACTGAAAAGGCAGGCGCATAATGAGCGAAACTAACCGCATCCAGCAAGGCCGTGTAGTAAGCGACAAGATGGACAAGTCTATCGTTGTTGCTATTGAACGCACTGTAAAACACCCAATTTACGGTAAGTTCATCAAACGCACGACTAAAGTACACGCACACGACGAAGACAACACTTGTGGCCTAGGCGACAAAGTTGAAATCGCTGAGTGTCGTCCTCTGTCTAAGACTAAGTCTTGGACATTGGTTAAAGTTCTAGAAAAAGCGAAGATTTAATCTTTGTAATTCTATAACTTATAAGCGGCTCCAAATAATTTTTTGGAGCCGCTTGTTTTTTGTCTACCCAATTTAAAAAAAGGGTGGTACAATTCGCGTCCCTTTTAAAGAGGCAGCCCGACCCGAGAGGGTCTAGTTTTAATATTTAGCGGAGCACTAACAATGATCCAGATGCAAAGTACACTTGACGCAGCAGATAACTCTGGCGCGCGCAAGGTAATGTGTATTAAGGTTCTGGGTGGCTCTCACCGCCGTTATGCACATATCGGTGACGTCATCAAGGTTACAGTGAAGGAAGCGATTCCTCGCGGTAAAGTAAAGAAAGGTGATGTTCTGAAGGCGGTAGTAGTGCGCACCCGTAAAGGCGTTCGTCGCCCAGACGGTTCTGTCATTCGCTTCGACAGTAATGCTTGTGTATTGTTAAATGACACTACTGAGCAACCAGTCGGCACACGTATCTTTGGTCCTGTGACTCGTGAACTTCGTAACGCGAAATTCATGAAGATTGTATCACTAGCACCTGAAGTTCTGTAAGGAGCGGCAATATGGCAGCTAAAATCCGTCGTAATGACGAAGTAATCATTCTTGCTGGTAAAGATAAAGGCAAGAAAGGTAAAGTAACTAAGGTTCTGACAACTGGTAAAGTTATCGTTGAAGGCATCAACCTTGTTAAGAAACACCAAAAGCCGGTTCCGGCTCTAGGTCAACAAGGTGGCATCGTTGAACAAGAAGCAGCTATTGATGCTTCTAACGTTGCTGTTTTTAACGCGGCTACTGGTAAAGCAGACCGTATCGGTTTCCGTATCGAAGATGGCAAGAAAGTTCGTTTCTTCAAATCTAACGGCGAAACTGTTTCTAACTAATTAGAAGTAATTTGGAGTTCTACTATGGCGAAACTGCATGATTACTACAAGTCGTCTGTAGTCGCTGAGCTTACCAAAGAGTTCAGCTACACAAGCGTCATGCAAGTCCCTAGGATTGAGAAAATCACCCTAAACATGGGCGTTGGTGAAGCAATCAACGATAAGAAACTGCTAGAAAACGCAGCAGCTGATATGGCAACGATCTCTGGTCAAAAGCCACTTATCACTAAAGCGCGTAAATCTGTAGCTGGTTTCAAAATTCGTGAAGGCTACCCAATTGGTTGTAAAGTAACCTTGCGTGGTGAGCGCATGTGGGAATTTTTAGAGCGTTTAATCTCTATCGCACTTCCACGTGTACGTGATTTCCGTGGTGTTAGCGCTAAGTCTTTTGACGGTCGCGGTAACTACAGCATGGGCGTTCGCGAGCAAATCATCTTTCCGGAAATCGACTACGATAAAGTCGATCGTGTCCGCGGTCTTGATATCACTATCACGACTTCTGCGGGTTCCGATGAGGAAGGCCGAGCTCTGCTGGCTGCCTTTAACTTCCCATTCCGTAAGTAAGGGTAGGGTTACTGTTATGGCTAAACAATCAATGAAAGCACGTGAAGCTAAACGTGCAAAACTAGTAGCTAAGTTCGCTGAAAAGCGTTCTGCGCTAAAAGTTATCATTAGCGATGTAAACGCATCTGAAGAAGATCGTTGGAATGCGGTTCTTAAACTGCAATCTCTTCCACGTGATTCAAGTGCATCACGTCAGCGCAACCGTTGCAACCAAACTGGTCGTCCACACGGTTACCTACGTAAATTCGGTCTAAGCCGCATTAAGGTTCGTGAAGCTTGCATGAAAGGCGAGATTCCGGGTCTTCGTAAGGCTAGCTGGTAATTGCCACTTAATCATTTGGAGTAAATCTTATGAGCATGCAAGATCCGATTTCGGATATGCTGACCCGAGTTCGTAACGGTCAGGCAGCAAACAAAGTTGCTGTAAAAATGCCTTCTTCAAAGCTTAAAGTTGCAATTGCTGCATTACTTAAAGCTGAAGGTTACATCGTAGACTTCGCTGTTAACAGCGAAGCAAAACCTGAGCTAGAAGTTACTCTTAAGTACTTCCAAGCTAAACCTGTAATCGAGCAAATCAAGCGTGTATCACGTCCTGGTCTAAGAGTTTATAAAAATAAAGACTCTTTACCTACAGTGATGGGTGGTCTTGGTATTGCAGTTGTTTCTACTTCCAAGGGTCTGATGTCTGACCGTGCTGCTCGTAAAGCAGGTCTTGGCGGTGAAATCATCTGTTACGTAGCTTAAGGAGTAGATTATGTCTCGTGTTGCTAAAGCACCTGTCGCTATTCCAGCTGGCGTAGAGGTGAAACTAAACGGCCAAGAAGTTACTGTAAAAGGTAGCAAAGGTGAGCTTACTCGCGTTCTTAACAGCGCCGTAGTTATTGCACAGGAAGAAACCAACCTAACTTTCGGTCCGAAAGAAGGTGTTACTAACGCATGGGCACAAGCTGGTACAGCTCGCGCTCTAGTTAATAACATGGTTATGGGTGTTACTGAGGGCTTCACTAAGAAGCTAACTCTTAAGGGTGTTGGTTACCGTGCTGCTATGAAAGGCAACTCTGTAGCTCTAACTCTTGGTTTTTCTCACCCAGTAGAGCACGCTCTACCTGAAGGTATTAAAGCTGAGTGCCCTAGCCAAACTGAGATCATCATTACTGGTTGCGATAAGCAAGTAGTAGGTCAAGTTGCGGCTGACATTCGTTCTTACCGTGCTCCTGAGCCTTACAAAGGCAAAGGTGTTCGTTACGCAGATGAAAATGTGCGTACTAAAGAAGCTAAGAAGAAGTAAGGTATCACTATGGATAAGAAAGCATCTCGCATCCGTCGTGCTACACGTGCACGTCGTAAGATTGCAGAACTTGGTGCAACTCGCCTGGTAGTACACCGTACTCCTCGCCATGTTTACGCACAAGTTATCGCGGCAAACGGCTCTGAGGTTATCGCAGCTGCTTCTACTGTAGAAAAAGCGATCCGTGAGCAAGTTAAGAACACTGGTAACGTTGATGCAGCTAAAGCAGTTGGTAAAGCTGTTGCTGAGCGCGCTCTTGAAAAAGGCGTAGCTTCAGTTGCATTTGATCGTTCTGGTTTCCAATACCACGGTCGAGTAGCGGCGCTAGCAGAATCTGCTCGCGAAGCTGGTCTGAAATTCTAAGGTAGGGTTGGAAGATGGCTAAAGAACAACAACAAGCTAATGATTTGCAAGAAAAGCTGATCGCAGTTAACCGTGTATCTAAGACGGTTAAAGGTGGTCGAATCATGAGCTTTACTGCACTAACAGTAGTTGGTGACGGTAACGGTCGCGTAGGTTTCGGTTACGGCAAAGCTCGTGAAGTCCCTGCTGCGATTCAAAAAGCAATGGAAAAAGCGCGCCGTAACATGGTTACAGTATCGCTTAACGAAGGCACTCTTCACCACCCGGTGAAAGGTCGTCATTCGGGCTCTAAAGTTTACATGCAGCCAGCTGCAGAAGGTACAGGTGTTATTGCCGGTGGTGCAATGCGTGCTGTACTTGAAGTTGCGGGCGTACATAACGTACTTTCTAAAGCATACGGTTCAACGAACCCGATCAACATCGTTCGTGCAACGATTGGTGCTCTAGTAGACGTTAAGTCACCAGAAATGGTTGCTGCTAAACGTGGTCTAACTGTTGAATCTATTTCGGAGTAAGCACACGATGGCAACTATTAAAGTAACTCAAACTAAAAGCTCAATTGGTCGCCTACCTAAGCACAAAGCGTGTCTTAAAGGTCTAGGTCTTCGTCGCATCAACCATACAGTAGAACTTGAAGATACTCCGTGCGTACGCGGTATGATCAACAAGGTTTACTACATGGTTAAGATTGAGGAGTAATCAGAATGCGTTTGAATACTCTATCACCGGCTGCTGGCTCTAAACCTTCTAAGAAGCGTGTAGGTCGTGGTATCGGTTCTGGCCTTGGTAAAACAGGTGGCCGCGGTCACAAAGGTCAAAAGTCACGTTCTGGCGGCTCTGTTCGTCCAGGTTTTGAAGGCGGTCAAATGCCTCTAAAACAACGTCTACCTAAATTCGGTTTCACTTCTCGTAAGAGCCTAGTGTCTGCTGAAGTTCGCCTAGCTGAGCTAGCGAAAGTAACAGGTGACGTAGTTGATCTTAACAGCCTTAAAGCTGCTAACGTTATCACTAAGAACATCGAATTTGTTAAGATCGTTCTTTCTGGTGACCTAAGCAAAGCTGTTACTGTTAAAGGTCTACGCGTGACTAAAGGCGCTAAAGCTGCAATCGAAGCTGCAGGCGGTAAAATCGAGGAATAATCTCGAGGAACGAGGTACAGATGGCTAAGAAACCAGGACAAGATTTTCGTAGTGCTCAGAGCGGCTTAAGTGAACTAAAGTCGCGCTTATTATTCGTAATTGGTGCACTTTTAGTATTCCGAGCCGGCTCTTTTGTGCCGATCCCTGGTATTGACGCAGCTGTACTTGCCGATTTGTTCGATCAGCAAAAAGGTACCATCGTTGAAATGTTTAACATGTTCTCCGGTGGTGCTCTTGAGCGTGCATCTATATTAGCATTGGGTATCATGCCGTACATTTCGGCATCGATCGTAGTCCAATTGCTAACTGTAGTTCATCCAGCGTTAGCGGAACTCAAGAAAGAGGGTGAAGCAGGCCGTCGTAAGATAAGCCAATATACACGCTACGGCACGCTTGTACTTGCAACATTCCAAGCTATTGGTATCGCAACAGGCTTACCAAACATGGTCGACAATCTGGTTGTTATCAACCAAACCATGTTTACGCTTATTGCTACCGTGAGTTTAGTAACTGGTACCATGTTCTTAATGTGGTTAGGTGAACAAATCACTGAGCGAGGAATCGGTAATGGTATTTCCATTCTGATTTTTGCAGGTATTGTTGCTGGATTGCCTTCTGCAATCGGTCAAACAATCGAGCAAGCGCGTCAAGGTGAATTGCATGTGCTTCTTCTGCTGTTGATTGCTGTATTGTCTTTTGCTGTTATTTACTTCGTAGTTTTCATGGAACGTGGTCAACGCCGTATCGTCGTTAACTATGCGAAACGTCAACAAGGTCGTAAAGTTTTTGCAGCACAAAGCTCTCATTTGCCTCTTAAGATTAATATGGCAGGTGTTATTCCAGCGATTTTCGCATCAAGTATTATTTTGTTCCCAGGAACATTAGCGCAGTGGTTTGGTCAAAATGGTGAAAGCAGCGCGTTCGGTTGGTTAACTGACGTGTCATTAGCTCTTAGCCCAGGTCAACCTTTGTATGTAATGCTTTATGCAGCAGCTATCATCTTCTTCTGTTTCTTCTATACAGCGTTGGTGTTTAACCCACGTGAAACAGCTGATAACTTGAAGAAGTCTGGTGCATTCGTACCCGGTATCCGCCCAGGTGAGCAGACAGCGAAATATATCGATAAAGTGATGACTAGACTAACCCTTGCGGGCGCTCTATACATTACTTTTATATGTCTGATTCCTGAATTCATGATGGTCGCGTGGAACGTTCGTTTCTACTTCGGCGGCACATCACTACTAATCGTAGTGGTAGTTATCATGGATTTCATGGCACAGGTACAGACTCATCTGATGTCACAACAGTATGATTCTGTGTTAAAGAAAGCGAATCTGAAAGGTTACGGCCGTTAATTCGGTGGTAATTATTTCGATTCCATTTACGGAGTTTAGCAATGAAAGTTCGTGCTTCCGTTAAAAAAATCTGCCGTAACTGTAAAGTTATCAAGCGTAACGGTGTCGTTCGCGTGATTTGCAGTGAGCCAAAGCATAAGCAACGCCAAGGCTAATTAGCAGAAATTTTTACTTGAAATACAAGGTAGAGTCGAGTATATTCCTCGGCCTACCTTTTGCGTGCAAAAGAAGTAGTATGCCGCAGCGTATCCATAACGGGCTTTGCTGCGGATAATTCTTTTATGAACCCCTTAGGAGTGAATAATGGCCCGTATAGCCGGCATTAACATTCCTGATCATAAGCATTCTGTAATTGCACTTACTGCAATCTACGGTATCGGTAAAACTCGCTCTCAAGCTATTCTAGCTGAAGTGGGTATTGCTGAAGATGCTAAGATCAGTGAACTAACTGAAGAGCAGATCGATCAACTGCGTGATGGTGTAGCTAAGTACACTGTAGAAGGTGATCTACGTCGTGAAGTATCGATGAACATCAAGCGTCTTATGGACCTTGGCTGTTACCGCGGTCTTCGTCATCGTCGCAGTCTACCACTACGTGGACAGCGTACTAAAACCAACGCTCGCACCCGTAAGGGTCCGCGCAAGCCGATCAAGAAATAGTCGGATAAGGTAGAGTACAATGGCAAAACAACCAACTCGCGCGCGTAAGCGCGTACGCAAGCAAGTAGCTGATGGCGTAGCGCACATTCATGCTTCTTTCAACAACACAATCGTAACTATCACTGACCGTCAAGGCAACGCTCTTGCATGGGCTACAGCAGGTGGTTCAGGTTTCCGTGGTTCTCGTAAATCTACTCCGTTCGCAGCACAAGTTGCAGCTGAGCGTTGTGGTGAAATGGCTAAAGAATATGGCCTAAAGAACTTGGAAGTTATGGTTAAGGGTCCAGGTCCAGGTCGCGAATCTACTGTTCGTGCACTGAACGCTGCTGGTTTCCGTATCACTAACATTGTTGATGCGACACCAATCCCTCATAACGGTTGTCGTCCACCTAAGAAACGTCGCGTTTAAGTTTCGTTTCTAGGAATATTGGAGAAAGATCATGGCAAGATATTTGGGTCCTAAGCTGAAGCTTAGCCGTCGCGAAGGTACTGACTTATTCCTTAAGTCTGGTGTCCGTGCGATCGATACCAAGTGTAAAATTGATAACGCACCAGGTGTACACGGCGCTCGTCGCGGTCGTCTATCTGAGTATGGCGTTCAGCTTCGTGAGAAGCAAAAAGTTCGTCGTATCTACGGCGTTCTAGAAAAACAATTCCGCAACTACTACAAAGAAGCTGCACGTCTTAAAGGCAACACAGGTGCAAACCTGCTTCAGCTTCTTGAAGGTCGTCTTGATAACGTAGTTTACCGTATGGGCTTTGGTGCTACTCGTGCTGAATCTCGTCAACTAGTTAGCCACAAGTCTATCCTAGTTAACGGTAAAGTTGTAAACGTTCCTTCTTTCAAAGTAGCGGCAAACGACGTTGTTTCTATCCGCGAGAAAGCTAAACAGCAATCTCGTATTAAAGCGGCTCTAGAAGTTGCTGAACAACGTGAAAAGCCAACTTGGATTGAAGTAGATGCTGGCAAAATGGAAGGTACATTCAAGCGTATGCCTGAGCGTTCTGACCTATCAGCTGACATCAATGAACACTTGATCGTCGAACTTTACTCTAAGTAAGGTTAAAAAAAGAGAGGACACAATGCAGGGTTCTGTAACAGAATTTCTTAAGCCGCGTCTTGTTGACATTGAACAGATCAATACGACACACGCGAAAGTAACTCTTGAGCCATTAGAGCGCGGTTTCGGCCACACTCTAGGTAATGCTCTTCGCCGCATTCTTCTATCTTCTATGCCGGGTTGTGCCGTAACAGAAGTTGAAATCGAAGGTGTGCTACACGAATACAGCACTAAAGAAGGCGTTCAGGAAGATATCCTGGAAATCCTTCTAAACCTTAAAGGTTTGGCTGTACGCGTTGCTGAAGGCAAAGATGAAGTGTTTATTACACTGAACAAATCAGGCTCAGGCCCTGTTGTTGCAGGTGACATCACCCACGATGGTGATGTAGAGATCGCTAACCCTGAGCACGTAATTTGTCACCTAACGGATGACAATGCTGAGATCGCTATGCGTATCAAAGTAGAACGTGGTCGTGGTTACGTTCCAGCTTCAGCTCGTATCCATACTGAAGAAGATGAGCGTCCTATCGGTCGTCTACTAGTTGACGCTACTTACAGCCCGGTTGATAAAATCGCTTACGCTGTAGAAGCGGCACGTGTAGAACAACGTACCGATTTAGACAAGCTTGTTATCGATATGGAAACGAACGGTACTCTAGAACCTGAGGAAGCAATCCGTCGTGCAGCTACTATTTTAGCTGAACAACTGGATGCGTTCGTAGATCTTCGTGATGTACGTGTACCTGAGGAGAAGGAAGAGAAGCCAGAATTCGATCCTATCCTACTACGTCCTGTAGACGATCTTGAACTAACAGTTCGCTCTGCTAACTGTTTGAAAGCAGAAGCGATTCACTACATCGGTGATCTTGTACAGCGCACTGAGGTTGAGCTACTTAAAACGCCAAACCTTGGTAAGAAATCTCTTACAGAGATTAAAGATGTGCTTGCTTCACGTGGTCTGTCTCTAGGCATGCGTCTAGAAAACTGGCCACCAGCGTCAATCGCTGAAGATTAATCGAAAAGTTAGAAGGATTAGGTCATGCGCCATCGTAAAAGTGGTCGTCAACTCAACCGCAACAGCAGTCATCGCAAAGCGATGTTCAGCAACATGGCTAGCTCTCTTGTTCGTCACGAAGTTATTAAAACTACCGTGCCTAAAGCAAAAGAACTACGTCGCGTAATTGAGCCATTGATTACCCTAGCTAAGACAGACAGTGTTGCTAACCGTCGTCTTGCATTTGCTCGCACTCGTGATAACGAAGTTGTGGCAAAACTATTTAATGAACTAGGCCCGCGTTTCGCGGCTCGCCAAGGTGGTTACACTCGCATTCTTAAATGTGGTTTCCGTACTGGTGATAAAGCTCCAATGGCTTACATTGAGCTTGTAGACCGCCCAGCTGCTGAAGAAGCTGCTGAGTAATCTATACTAGATTCTTAATACAAAAGCCGAGCATTAGCTCGGCTTTTTTGTATCTGTAGAATAAGGAAATCTATACTAAGTAATTGCACCACGATGTTTGGCATTTTTGCTTGTCTTATCTGCTCCATTTTTCAAAAATATCTCTCGTATCTCGTATCTCGTATCTCGTATCTCGTATCTCGTATCTCGTATCTCAAATATCTTTTCTTTCACGCATAAAAAAGAGCACCGAAGTGCCCTTATCAGATTTCCATACTAGCTATTAATAATTAGCTATTATTGCCATACAGCAGCAAGTGAATCCATTAGACCGCTTGTTGCGCCTTGCGACTGCAGTGCTTGAAGAACGATTGGCGCAAATGTTGAAACCATCGATGAGTCCATTCCTAGACTTGTGAAGGCACTTTCAACCGCACTTTGCGAGTTAAGTAGTGATGATAGTCCAGTTGACTCAAGAGTCGACATGCCAGGAATAAGTGTCGCGAGTTCTTTGTTGTCGGCTGTGCCAAGTGAATTTTGTGCAAGGGCCAACATTGAACCGATGCCGCCAATTGCTTGATCGCTGGTAACAGAAGCTTGGTCAGCGACAGTATCTGCAAGAGGTGTTGTTTCATTCTGTTGAGACCAAATATTCACTGCTGCCATTAGTGCAGTTTGTGATAGTTGGGAATAATTGGTATCTGATGATGAACTGGTTTGTTCTGAGTCGCTAGTGCTAGCGCAAGAGACAACAGCAAGGCTGCTTAAAACTGTGATGAGTACTTTCTTCATTATTCGTCCTTAAGTAATAAAGTAATTTACTCTTTCACTATAAACGAAAAACGGCGATGTAGTCACATCGCCGTTGGATTATTTCAATTTTATTTGCCTATAGTATTTTGTTTTACTATAGGATTTTATAAAAATTAAAGAATTGCTAGAAGTTCTACTTCAAATACTAGAGCAGCAAATGGTGGGATTGCAGCACCTGCGCCGCGCTCACCGTATGCTAGATCTTGAGGGATGTATAGCTTCCACTTAGAGCCAACAGGCATCATTTGTAGAGCTTGTACCCAACCTTGAATTACGCCAGTTACTGGGAATTCAGCAGGTTGACCGCGAGATACAGAGCTGTCGAAAACAGTACCGTCAGTTAGTTCACCGTGGTAGTGAACACGTACTTGCTTGTCTGCAGTAGGGATTTCGCCAGTACCTTCAGTTAGTACTTCGTACTGAAGACCAGACTCAAGAACTGTTACTTCTGAACGAAGAGCGTTGTCAGCTAGGAAAGCTTCGCCGTCAGCAGCAGCAGCTTTAGCTAGTTCTTGACGTGCAGCTTCACCACGAGTGTGTAGCTCTTGTAGTGCGTTGTTGATTTCGTCAACTTCGATAGCTGGCATGTCACCAACTAGAGCTGTTGCAATACCAGCAGCGATTGCGTCAACGTTTAGGCCTTCAAGACCAGAACCAGCAAGTTGTTGGCCCATTTGTAGACCGATACCGTAGCTAGCTTTTTGCTCTACAGTTTCAAATTTTACTTCAGACATGAAAAGTCACTCTTTTTGTCAGTACGAAAAGGGTAAGAATACCAGTATTAGCAGCGTGAAGAAACGGCTAGCCCCTGATCACTTACGCTTTACCGTGTCCAAATCACAGCTATGTCAATTTTCTTGCTTTGGTCTCTGTTGTAGCGGAAAGATCTATACTGTTGGTACTTTGGTTTTTATACTGTAGTTATTCAATGTATAGGACGCAGTGGTATGAATCGTCGTCAAAAGAAAAAACAGAAAGTTGACCACTTAGCAGAATTCAAGGATCGACTGAATCAGGTCAAAGAGAAGTTGAGTTCGATCGATATGAAGAAAATGAAAACCTCAACCGTGCAAACTTGGGGGTCATTGCCGAAGTTACACCAAAGACTGTTGATGGTGATTTTTCCGATCGTACTGATATTACTTTTTGTGCCGCTACCAGAACCTAAAGTAGACGCTGCGCCAACAACATCGCGCGTTGAGCTTGAGATAAACACCGTTGGTTTAAGCGAACAGCAAAATGCCAAGAGCAGTTCATCAGAACTGAGTAACAACAATTGGCAGGAGTACCTCGTAAAGCAAGGGGATACGTTAGCACAGGTTTTTCGAAACAACGATTTACCGTTGTCGGACTTGAACGCGCTAGTGCGTATTGAAGGCTCAGACAAACCACTAAGTCAGATTCGTAAAGGCCAATTAGTTCGATTCAAACTTGCCGAGACCGGGCAGCTGGACATTCTTCAGTTAGAAAAAGGCGACACTTCGGTAATGTTCTTCCGTTTATCTGATGGCGGCTTTGGTCGCAGTAAATAGATGAATAGTGGTCCTGAGTTAAAGAATTTCACTAGGCATAGATAGACAATAGAAAAGAGCTAAGCATTAGCTCTTTTTTTTGGTCGCTTGAAAGGGGCCAGCGGTAAGATGATCAGCATAATTCCAATAAAGGTTAATGTGTCTGGAATCTCATTGAACCATATAGCACCGATCAACGCGACAAACACTAACCCTGAATACTCAGCCAAAGCAATTTGGCTAGAGTGTGCTTTTTGATAGGCAGCAACCGCAAGGCCGTTGTAGCTCAATATCAGTGTTGCACTCAGGGCGATGTATCCCAAGTGTTCGACAGATACCGGTTGCCAGTATAGGAAGCACAGTATCAACGATGCAGGAATAGAGAATAAGGTTGTCCACCACAGCGTAGTGACCACCGTTTGTTCGCTAGGAAGCTTTCTTACCAATACATTGAACAGTGCGAGCGTCAGCGCTGTGCCTAACGCAAACAGTGCTGCCCAATGAAATTGTGATGGCCTCAATACAATTAATGCACCAATAAAACCTATGGTCGTGGCGATAACCTTGCCAAGTGCCGGTTGCTCTTTCAACAGCAACATAGAGAGAGGTAACATCAACAGGGGGGCGACGTAAAATACTGCGTTGGCGGTAGCCAAAGACAAGTGGGTGATCGCGACCACCATACATCCGCTGCCGATTAGGATCAGTTGTCCTCGAATAAAGGTCACTTTAGCTTGTTGTAAGCGTCGTTGTTCTTTTTTCTGTTGTAGCCACAAAGGGGTAATGAGTAACAGGGATATCAGCTGACGGAAAAAAATATACTGAAGAGGCGGTACTTCGCCGTTCAATAATTTCACGGCTACGTCAGAGAGCGAGGCAAACAGGTTACCTGCAATCAGCAGTAGGATACCGACAGTGATATTCGACATTACTTCTCTAATCTCATGTCTACGTGTGGAATATCATCTTCCAAGTACATATCAGAGATTGTCTTGAATCCATGGCTCGCATAGAAATCTTTTAGGTGCTCTTGTGCACCAATATCAATGGCCGTATTAGGCCAAAGATCCTCACAGCGTGTTAATGCTTCTTTTACTAATTGATGCCCCAAGCCACCACCTCTCGCTGATTGTTTAGTTGCTACTCGGCCGATGCTGGTATTGTCGTAAGAGGTGCCTGGTGGTAATAAGCGTGCACACGCGACCAACTCTTCATCAGAATAGCCAAGCAGGTGCTCAACACCCGCGAGTGTATCTTTACCGTCGAGCTCAGGGTAAGGACAAGTTTGCTCGACAACAAATACATCGACTCTTAATTTAAGTAGTTGATAAAGCTGATGTGTTGAGAGTTCAGAAAAGGGAATTGAGTGCCAAGTGATCATGTTTACATCCAGAGGTTATCGATGCTCTGAATGTACTATGCGCGATGATTGTTGGCATTAACTATTGTTAATTCGGCCTTTAATTCTGCTAAGGCTGATTGCAGTTATTCCTAGGTAAGCGGCAATTTGGTTGTCGTTCAAGCGCTGTTCAAGGTCGGGATAGTGTTCGCAGAACAGCTGATAACGTTGCTCTGGTGTGTAGAGCAGCATGAAGCGTTCTTTGTTTTCCTTATGCATCAGTTGAGTTTCTAATAGCTTTAAATACAAAGGATTATTTGATGCACGCCACTCGATAACCGCATTCATTGGCAGCTCTAACATTGTGATGGGAGTCAGTGTTTCTAATAGGTAAGGAGACGCTTGGTTCTTTATCAAACTCTCGAAGCCAATTATCCAATCTTGTTCCCAGTAGAACTCTTTGCTGTACTGTTTACCGTCATTGGTCAGGTAGCAAGCATGGCACAAGCCTTCAAGCACGAAGTAAATTGATCCTGCCATCTCTCCTTGATTGATAAGGATGTGTCTGGTTGGCAGCTCAAGTGGCTTCGCGACAGCTAGTAGCGATTCAATCTGGCTTTCAGAGAAGTCGAAGCTTTGTAGTTGTTCGATAAAAGAGGTGTGCATGAAAATAACCGATCCCAAATAAGTGCCGAAATCATCGCACTTATTTATGGATAGGTACAGAGTAAGATAAATCAGCGTCGAGCGTGTTGCTCTAGGTAGTCTTGAGCGAGTTCTCGACCCATGTATTTACCTAAGGTCTTCAAAGGTACCTTCTTAAGGTTCACCACAATCAAACCATCTAAGGCATCATTAAACGATGGGTCGACATTAAAACACACCAACTTCCCGTTCATCCCTAGATATTGTCGCAATAATACCGGTAGGCCTTTTCCTTGTTCCATACGAGCTAGCACTTTAGAAAGCAGAGGCACACTCGCCAATGACGACAATAGATGATTCTGCCAGAAAACATGACTACTGGTATTGAGCGGTGAAGAAGGGGAAACCAGATTCGCTTTTTCTTCATCGTAGTGGTGAATCGATAAGGTGGTTGCTATCAACAGGCGCGCATTGTGGCTGTAATCATTACTGATGCTGACCGGGCCAAATAGGTGGGTGTATTTAGGGTGACGAGAGACAAAGGTCGCAATACCTTTCCAAAGCAGTAACAGTGAGTTAAGGCTCTTTTGATAAGGTTTACTCACTACAGAGCGACCAAGCTCAATGCTGTTATCTAACGTATCGATAAACTCTAGGTTATAGTTAAACAGACTGCGGGAATAGAGTTGATCCAACCCGTGCTCTGCGATTAACTTGTCGACCATACCCAATCGATAAGCACCGACCAATTCTGCCTTAGTTTTGTTCCACACAAACAATTGGTGGTAGTAAAGGTCGTACTCATCTAAATCACAAGCAAGCCCACTGCCTTCTCCAACTTCACGGAAGCTCTCTTCTCTTACTCGACCAATCTCACGCATTAAGTTAGGAATAGATTGGCTTGGCGTGCAGTAGACCTCGAAGCCCCCTTGCTCAAGTAACTTCATCTCTTCCGGAAGAGAATCGACCTCTATTGACAACACTTCTGGTGGAATAGGCGCAATCACTTGGGTATCAAAAGAGGGGGCTTGGATTGGCGTGTTCGGACTATCTTGTTGACTCATTAGGTAGGTATTGAGTCGTAGGTAGTTGACGATATCCATCTCTTTTTCAAACGATTTTATCTCTGAGTATAGAATCGAAGAACCGATAGAAATCGAGATGGTCGAAGCTCGTTTATTAAGAAGTTCACGCCCGAGTAGAGCGGTTCTCAGTAATGGATGAACACGACCTGCTTGATAGAAAAGCTCACTGTTTTTACCATTGATAAAGATAGGCACCGTGGTGGCTTGGTGACGCTTCACGAATTTCGCGACCGACTTGCTCCACTCGATGTCTGTCAGTGTTTTTACCCCTTTACGGTAGCTCGATACTTCACCTGCAGGGAACACGATCAACAGCCCGCCGTCGGCTAAGTGATGATTGGCATCTCGAATGGCTTTAGCATTGGTTCGTTTCGACTCTTTACTATTAAAGACATCAACGCCAATGAAAAGATCATCCAGTTCAGGTAGTCGCTTGAGCAATTCATTCGCCAACACCTTCACATCCTTCCTGACTGATCCTACGAGATCGGCAAGGATCACACCTTCAATGGCGCCAAGTGGGTGGTTCGCCACAATCACGACAGGCCCTTCTTCCGGGATATTCTCTGTGCTTCCTGATGCAACCGAGTAGTCGATATTAAGTGCCGATAGGGTGTAATTCATGAATTCAAAGCTAGATAACTCGTTTTTTCGATCTTGGTAGAGTCGGTCTAGCTTAGATAGCCCAGTTGCCCACTCGACAACAGACTCACCTAAACCAAAAGGCGTGTAACGTGGTAAACGAAAAGGACTATCAATCATAATGAAGCTACCTTATTGACTAAAGTTGTTTAGGAAACCGTCTTGATTCTTGAAATCTTTCACACTTAAAAAAGCACCGCATAACCACACTAGGCATGCCATGCCAAACAATAATCCACCGTCGTAACCGACAATTTCACCCGCAGCATTGAACTCAGGCATTTGAATGCCGAGCGGCGTAAACAGGTGGAAAAATATCGCACCACTCATGATGCCAACGCTCATAATGGCACCCAGGCCGTGCCAACGCGTGAAGAGCAAAATGGCAGCAATCAATTCAGCGAATCCAATCAAGTAGCCGCCAAACGAGCCGAACCAACTGAGCCCTGACCATGTCGCGAGCGTGCCAAAGATATGCTCTGTCTCGTATGAGCCAGTGAACTTAAAGAACAGCGACTGAATAAACACAAACGCGATAAATGCCGCAGGGATATGTTTGGCTGGAGTGAATGTCATGATTATTCCCTTACTTAATCAGTTGCGGCCAAACTTTATCGGCTTGTTGAATATGCTGTGCTTGGTCTTGCTCCCAACGCAGCTTAATCTCTTGGTCATAGTTGAGGTAAAGCTTGTTATCAACAATCGTCCATTGATGTGGGTCACCCGGTGCAAAGTCACTCTTCGCTGATACTGCCCAAGCGCAATAGCCACCATATTGAGGGGCATATTTTTCAGGATTATTAACAAATAAAGTCAGATTCTTTTCAGAAGAGAAATACCAATCCGCCCCTTTGTACTCGGTGCTGAATTTTTTACTGCCTTCAATGGGCTTACCGGAAGTGAAATACGCGACGGTATCGTAGCCATCGAGCGCCTTACTGCTAAAGAAACCAGTGTAGATTTCATCGGCGGCAAATACGTACGGGCTAACAAGTAGCAGAACCATAGTTAATAGTTTTCTCATGATGGACTCCATCTATAGATTGATTGCGGGTGATAAATCGAACGTAAAGCGCTGTTGATTTATCTGGCATTGCTTAATGGGTTCACAAGGCGAGCCGGGTGCATAAAACATCGAGGCTTGGCCATGTAGATTATGTAAGTGTGTAAAGCTCACCGTATGTGCGTCTTCACGATGCATACAGGTCGCTAAATGATGCTGTTCGCTATGATGGTGGGAGTGAAATTGAAGTAAGTTCTGCTGATTCTTGCCTGTTGTCATAAGTTGATCGTATTTTGCTTGTCGGTAGGCTTGTACTCGCTCTAAATCAACACCGGATGAGAAGAGTGGAGAATCAGTGTTGACGATGTGCTGTTGAATACCATCCCACATGTAGGCGATAACCAAACCATTGTTCTGAGTTAAATTCGGCGCGAAAGCCAACAAGGTAAAGGGGGCAAAAGAGTGCAGATCGAGCTTATGAAATGCTTCAGAGAGCTGACTGATATTACGACTCGATGATAGGTTCTTGAGTAACAAACCACGGCTGACTAAAAGTCCATCAGGTACGATGCCTTGATAGTTATTGAGTAGGCATAACGAAAGCCCGAACTCATTGATACTGATCCAGCTACCACCGCCGGTTGGGTCGAGTGGCATGATGATATCGACGCCGTTAACTCGATATTGTTTAGGTGGCATCGCCAGTGCCCGTGTCTTTTGTTCATCACGATTAAAGAAGACCTGATAGCCATTGTCTTCAAGCAGCCAAGATACTGAACACATGATTATTGCTCCCTCAGATAGCTGCTGGTGGTTGGGGCATAACCAAAGGTGTTGCATGTTTCGACATCAAGAAAGGTCGTGATCACCTTGATCATCGCGTAATGATGATTGGCGTGCAGCGCAGCAAAGGTGACTTCTCTTTCTAGCGTAGAAGGTAGGCTTGCAAACACCTGAACATCCATCGAAACCTCGGTTTGGATCATGATAGGCGCTTCGAGATCTCTGCGGTCTAATCGTTCAAGCCAGTTGATCACGTAATGGATCTCTTTTACTGCGATTGACCTGTCGAATTCGACAGGGTGACCACGGCGACGAGTGTTGTAATCAACGGTCGCGTTCTCTTTTAAAATAAGCGCATGAAAAAGATCGAGCGTGTGGCGAGTATGCTCACCAATAGAGCTTGTGACGTGCGGATTCGCTCGTGTCAGGTAGTCGCTGTCAGATATCGTTAACAAAAACTCTAAACCCTGATTCAATATCTCTACCGCTCCCTTGATACTAGGAGAGAAAGAAGTGAGGGCGCTCGGTTGGGCTATGGGGTTCATTCATTGTCCTCGTACAAAGTTAGTCAGTGGTCGGATATTGTTGAACAAGACGTCGCTCTTCTTGCCACGCAGCGAATAAGCTCTTGAAAGAAGGAGTCTTATGGCCTCGTTGTTTTTGCTGAGCGCCAATATCAAAAAGAATGCGGTATTGCAGAAGTAGCGTAGAAAATATCTCTCGCAGCTGTGTGTTGCGATCCCAGATATGCCCAGCCTCACTGCTTGCGCCATTGACCTCAAGGATCGTGAAATCCTCGCCGTTCATTAAGCTGTGCATGTCTTTAAACTTGACGTCGAGTCGGCCAAAATGAAAACCATCGAAGTCATCGAATATCTCGTCTAAACGTTCAGTTAAAGCCTGAGTAATGTATTGATTGCCATCGCGGAAGATGCAGCCACGGCTATGGCTACCTGCGAACGCGAGTTGGAACTCTTCGCCCTCTGCGAGCACTTGATCCAATCTATCTTGATGTCTTGGCAGATAGAGGTGACTGAGCTGCCCAGCACGCGGGCTATTTTCAATTAACTGTTTGATTGTCGACTTGCCATCACCCATCACCATTGGCGCATATTTGAGTGTGATCGAGATGATCTCGCCTTGCTTTTTGTTTGGGTAACGAACATAGAAAACGCCAGCTTCTGCCTGATAAGGCGCCTTTTCTTGCAGTAGAAAGCGAGCATTATTTGGGAAAGATTCAACATATTGCTCAAGTTGATCTTGTGTGTTGATTAGCTTGACGCCAACGCCTCGACAGCCAAGATCTGGTTTAGCTACAATCGGGAAATCAAGATCTGATTGTATGAGTGCGCTGCGTGCATCTTCAGCTTGTTTCTTACCGCTGAGATCCGTTTTGGTGAGGGTGATAAACGGAGAGATCCAACGCTGACTTGAAGATCCGGCAAGGCTTAATATCTCGTGTTTTGATTCGCCGACCATGCCGCTTAACTTGATGCTTGGGTTGGCAATGAGCGGTAGCGCCCAGTCAAAGTGCCGTAACCCTTGCATCAGGCTTTGAATCACCACTGGTGTGTAGAAGAACCAAGTTGGAAGAAACTCATAAGGAGAGACACTGCGCACGGTATCTTTTTCAAGCAAAGGCATGCCTGCATTGATTTGATGTGCGGGAATGATGCGAATATCTTGCGGTGAACTCATGATAATCCTCTAGAGTAGGTTTTATTCATTAATCGATTACCGATAAACAGTAAAGCGATGGCACACGGGATGATGATCCATTGATATTCAGAGGCTTGCAGCCACGCTGATGTCCCTAAATAGTAGATGGCAGAGAAGACAATGCCAGTCCAGATCGCAGTGGCACTAATAACGGCAAACAAGAAAGTAGGCAGTGGGATTGCGAAAAAGCCACTTAAGGTAAAGCCGACGGTACGAAGCCCTGGAATAAAGCGGATGACAAAAAGACTGCTGAAAGCGTTTTGACGTAATTTAGTGCGAAGTGCACGAAAGTATCGGTTGGTGAGGGCTTTGTAACGAACGCCTCGGAAATAACTTCCTGATTTACCTAGGTAATAGAGACCGAGATCACCTGTGGCAATACCGATGAAAATGGCAAGCAACGCATATTGAGGAAGAATCAGTCCTTGTGTTGCTAAACCTGCCGCCGTAACAATCGCAAGATCTTCAAGCAGGTAAGAAAGCGCGATAATGCCAAGCATCAGCCATAGCAGCGACTCCTCTCCTGAGTGTAACCATGCTTGAATGCTCTCGACGGTGCTCATCAAATGTCCTTATCTATCCTATAGATGAATGCCTTAATAGCTATTCATTGAGTGTAGTAAATTAAATAGACAGGAAGAGCCGAGAAAAACTTACAACGAATTGCAGCTTTTTTAATCTGGTTGGGCGCCGTTGGGTATCAACTTAGTATGTTTCGATGAGGGAACGCGATAAGAGGCTGTGATTTTAAAAGCAGTTTGAGAGTGACGAATTATTAGAGGTTCAGAAATAATCTATCTGCTATTCAATTACTTAAGTTGTTTGAAAACAAAAAGGCTGAGTCGTGAGACTCAGCCTTTAGAAGGTTAACTATCGATTACTTGAGTAATTTATTTAGTTAGGTCGATTTGGTAAACAGCGAAACCAACATCGTCAGTCGCAACACGTTTCATCGGGTATTGACCCTTCTCTTTGATGAACTCTGCCGCTTTCTCGCTTGGCGACGTTTCAAAGCGGATATCTAGCTTGTTATCTGTTTTGATTGGCGCAAATGACCAGTTGTTATCAGCAGTTGGGCTTACTTGACCTTGCTCTTTGCTTACGCGAGAGATGTAGTTTGCAAGAACAGTACGGTTCTCATCTGGTGCATCAAATGCGATGAAATCTTCACCTGTACCTGGGAACTTAGCACTGTATGCACGGTAGTTGTTGGTTGCGATCAGGAAGTCTTGCTCCATGTCGATTGGCTTACCTTGGTAAGTTAGACCAACAATACGCTGTGAGTCAGGGTTAACCACTTTACAGTTTGCATCGTATTTCGCAGGTTGAGTGACGTCGATTTGGTAATCAACACCGTCGATAACATCGAAGTTGTAAGTACGGAAGTTATCCCACTCGATCAGCTGTTGTGGTGCAGTTGAGTTCACGTCGATCTGGTTGAATTGACCAGCAGAGCACTCAAGCCACTCTTTTACTTCGTGACCTGTTACCTTCATCGCCACTAGAGTGTTCGGGTAAAGGTATAAGTCAGCTGCGTTACGAAATGTCAGTTGACCAGATTCAACTTCAGTGAAGTTAGCTGGGTCATTCTTACGACCGCCCGCTTTGAATGGTGCAGCTGCTGAAAGTACTGGCGTACCATCTAGGTCAGGATCGCCTTGGATGAACTGCTCAACGTAATCTTTCTGTGCAAGGTTAACAATTTGTACTGTTGGGTCGTCTTGTACTAGAGATAGGAAGCTGTACATCACATCGTCTGCTTTACCAATTGGTTGGTTAACAAACTCACGCGTACCTGCGTGGTCTTTTTCTAGTGCTGTTACGATGCCTTCATCAGCTGCAGCAAGCGATTTTTTCTCAACCTTGTCGTAAATAGGGCGTGCTTCTGATTGGCCTTTAACCACTTCCCACTTACCGTCTTTTTGTGCAAGTGTTAAGTCCATAACACCCACGTGGCTACCCCAACGACCTGGCATGACTGCCGCAACACCGTTCATGGTGCCATTTTCGTTATCAACACCTTGGATGTTGTCGAATCCTTTACCTGGGAATACCGCGTGAGAGTGACCGAATGCGATAGCATCAATGCCTTCTACTTCAGAAAGGTAAAGCGTAGAGTTTTCTTCGCCAGCTTTGTATGGGTCTTGAGACACGCCAGAGTGAGGGATTGCAACGATAACGTCTGCACCTTCAGCCTTCATTTGAGGCACTAACTCGTTAGCGGTTTCAATGATGTCACGAGCAGTAACTTTACCTTCAAGGTTCTTCTTATCCCACGTCATGATTTGTGGTGGAACGAAACCGATGTAACCCACTTTGATCTCATGTTCTACGCCAGCTGTATCTTCAAACGTGTGTGTCTTGATGATGTAAGGCGTGAAGTAGTGCTCTTTGGTTTCTGCGTCGTAAACGTTAGCACTGATGTATGGGAAATCAGCGTCGTTGATAGACTCTTCTAGGAACTCAAGACCGTAGTTGAATTCGTGATTACCGATGTTTGCTGCGTCATAGCTTAGTTGGTTCATTGCTTTGTATGCAGGGTGAACTTCACCTGCAACGATGCCTTTGTCTGCCATGTAGTCACCCATTGGGCTACCTTGCAGCAAGTCACCGTTATCAACTAATACGCTGTTGGTTACTTCGTTTTGAGCTTCTTTTACTAAAGTTGCAGTACGTGCTAAGCCGATTTTTTTCGATGGCTTGTCTTTGTAGTAATCGTAATCCATTAGGTTGGTATGGATGTCCGTTGTCTCTACGACACGTAGTTTAATCACTTCATCGGTATCTGGTGTTGTTGTACAGCCTGCTAGAGTCAAACCAAGACCCGCAAGTACAGCCAATGACAAAGGTTTCATTGCAACTTTCATTTTGTAGCTCCAAAGTGGATAGTAGAAAATTCGTTGCGTAATGTAACAAAATGGAATGAAACAATGATTACAACGAATGTTAATTCGTGACTTAGATCGATTACTTTATGGTGTTCTGCAAGACGTCTCCCAAAGCTGCTCAATCGATGCGCAATTGGTATCAATTATATTAGTCCATTCATTTCACTTGCTTATCGATAAATTTAATCCCTTATCAGCTTTTCGAATAAAAAATGAAATTTTAGAATTTCCAGTAATATGAGAGGCTCGTCATAATGCCTATATCAAGGACGTATCAGGCAGATGAATAGCAAGGATAGCTCAACACGAAGCTTCTGTTTTCTTCTAGTGCCAATACTCCCATTCACTCAAGTGGATGAGTTAAATCCCATGCTTGGCAAGACCAAGTAATGAATTGCTCGTAACGCGAGCCTTAAAGGAAGCACTGAAATGGACCAAGAACGTTTAACCCACTTAAAACAGCTCGAAGCGGAAAGTATTCATATTATCCGTGAAGTGGCGGCTGAGTTTGATAACCCAGTGATGATGTACTCCATCGGTAAAGATTCTTCTGTGATGCTTCATTTAGCTCGCAAAGCGTTTTACCCAGGCAAGATTCCATTCCCATTATTACACGTTGATACGGATTGGAAATTCCGCGAGATGATTGAGTTTCGTGACCGCACAGCAGAAAAGTACGGTTTTGACCTTTTAGTACATAAGAACCCTGAAGGTATCGAGATGGGTTGTAGCCCATTCGTACATGGTTCTTCGAAACACACAGACATCATGAAAACTCAGGGCCTTAAGCAGGCGTTAAACAAGTATGGGTTCGATGCCGCTTTCGGTGGTGCGCGTCGTGATGAAGAGAAATCTCGAGCGAAAGAGCGTGTTTACTCATTCCGCGATAAGAACCACACATGGGACCCAAAAAACCAACGTCCAGAGTTGTGGCACACCTACAACGGTCAGGTAAATAAGGGCGAAAGCATTCGCGTATTCCCTCTGTCAAACTGGACTGAACTGGATATTTGGCAATACATCTATCTAGAGAGTATCGATATCGTTCCACTTTACCTTTCTGATAAACGCCCAGTTGTTGAGCGTGATGGCATGCTGATCATGGTTGATGATGAGCGAATGGAGCTGCAAGAAGGTGAAGTAATTGAAGAGAAAAGCGTTCGTTTTCGTACTTTAGGCTGTTACCCACTAACCGGAGCGGTTGAATCTGAGGCGAATACGCTAACAGGCATTATTGAAGAGATGCTGGTGGCGACGTCTAGTGAGCGTCAAGGTCGAGCGATTGACCATGATCAGTCGGGCTCTATGGAGCTGAAAAAGCGCCAAGGTTATTTCTAAGAATCTAAGGAAAGAAAAATGAATAGTGCAGTAGAAGCCGAATTGGCTGAACTAGGGATTGAAGGTTATCTAAGTCAGCATCAGCATAAATCTATGCTTAGATTTTTAACTTGTGGCTCAGTCGATGATGGTAAAAGTACGCTAATCGGTCGCTTGCTCCATGATACAAAACAGATTTATGAAGATCAGCTAGCAGCCGTTCACTCGGATAGCCAACGAGTGGGTACGACAGGTGAGAAACCTGATTTGGCACTGCTTGTTGATGGCCTGCAGGCTGAACGTGAGCAAGGAATTACGATCGATGTGGCTTACCGTTACTTCTCGACTCAAAAACGTAAGTTCATTATTGCTGATACTCCAGGGCATGAGCAGTACACGCGCAACATGGCAACAGGTGCTTCAACCTGTGATCTAGCGGTGATCTTAATTGATGCTCGTAAGGGCGTTCTGGATCAAACACGTCGTCACTCGTTTATTTCTAACCTGCTTGGTTTGAAGCATTTCATTGTCGCTATAAATAAGATGGATCTCGTGGATTACGCACAAGATCGTTTTGAAGAAATTCGCGATGAATACCTAGAGTTTGCTGAAAACCTAGAAGGCGAAACTAACATTCAGATCTTGCCAGTTTCAGCGCTTGAAGGCATCAACGTTGCTGCACCAAGTAAAGAACTAGCATGGTTCGAAGGCCCATCTCTATTAGAAGTGTTAGAGAATGTCGACATCGACCAAAAACGTTCTGCAGGTGAATTCCGATTCCCAGTTCAGTACGTAAACCGCCCTAACTTAGACTTCCGCGGTTTTGCAGGCACTGTGGCTTCTGGCCGCGTGAGTGTCGGTGATGAAATCAAGGCGCTGCCGTCTGGCAAAACCTCTAAAGTTGCACGCATTGTGACCTTTGATGGTGATTTGGAATCTGCGCAAGCGGGTTTAGCGGTAACGCTGACCCTTGAAGATGAGATCGATATCAGTCGCGGTGATTTGATTGTGCTGGAAAACGCTCAGATTGAATCTACTAACCACGTATTGGCTGACATCGTGTGGATGACAGAGCAACCGTTGCAACCGGGCAAAGCTTACGACATCAAGATCGCAGGCAAGAAAACTGTCGGTCAGGTTGAAACGGTTCGTCACCAATATGACATCAACAACCTGTCGACTCACGCTGTCGATGAGTTGCCACTGAATGGCATTGGCTTGTGTGAATGGTCACTGAACGAGACTGTCGCGCTGGATAAATACCGTGAGAGTGCTGATACCGGTGGTTTCATCGTTATCGACCGACTAACCAACGTGACGGTTGGTGCGGGTTTGATTCGAGACCGTTTGGACTCTGTTGAACAGCAAGTCGGTAACATCTCTGCATTTGAACTTGAGTTCAACGCTCTGGTTCGTAAGCATTTCCCTCATTGGGATGCCAAAGATTTAAGCCAATTACTGAAGTCATAAACGACCAAGTAACAGCTTATTGAATCAGGCGGAAACCGATCGTTTCCGCCATAAAGGACGGGTATATGTGGCAACAAGGATTTGTATTAGCGATTTTGCTCGGCATCATTACTTGCCTGCTCGTTACCCGTATTAAGCCAAGCTTTATCTTTGCTGGCGCGGCGTTTATTGCTTTTATGGCTGGCATGATCGACTTGTCGAGCCTAGCTAATAATTTCACTAACTCCTCGTTACTGACTTTAATTCTTCTGATCCTCGCATCAAGTGCGTTGGAGAAAACTCGCTTAATCAGTTGGGTTAGCCGCAATATCTCTGAAGGTAGGCTAGGCACAGTGGTTGCGAAGTTGGGTATTTCCACAGCGCTACTTTCTTCTTTTACTAATAACACTGCGGTGGTTGTCTCTTTGATCGGAGCGATCAAACGTAATCAGCAACATGCGCCATCTAAACTACTTATCCCATTGTCATACGCTGCCATTTTAGGTGGAACGCTGACATTGATCGGCACCTCAACCAATTTGATCATTAATAGCTTTGTTGAAGATGCCGGACTGCCGAGCTTAAACTTTTTCACACCAACCTTGATCGGTCTGGCGGTCTTGGTCGGTGGCGTGTTGATCCTTATCCCTCTGAGTTATTTCTTACCAAGCTACGATGATGGTTCCCAAGATGATTTGCCTTACTTCTTAGAAGCTAGAGTTGAGCCGGGCTCACCACTAGTTGGCCGCAGTGTAAGCGAAAATAATCTTAGAGCTCTAAGAAAACTGTTCTTAGCGGAAGTGATTCGAGACGGAAAAACAACCGCGTCTATTGACCCTGATTTTATTCTTCAAGCTCGTGACCGATTGCTGTTTTGTGGCGATGTCGAGAGTGTGGCAACACTGCAAGAAATCCAAGGACTGACTCTTTTTGGTCAGCATCATTTGAATGGTCAGAGTTTTGTTGAAGTTGTAGTGAGCTCGTCGGCAAGCTTCTGTAATAAAACATTAAAAACCAGTCAGTTTAGAGACCGTTTCGATGCGGTTGTGGTTGCTATTCGTCGTGGCCATGAACGCCTTGAAGGTGGTCTTGGAAACATCATATTGACCGCTGGTGATACTTTGATTTTGGTTCCCGGCAAACGCTTTGAAGAGCAGCGTCAGCAACACAACAAAGAGTTTGTGTTGATGAATGACTTAGATTCGAGTGCCAAGCTTGATGCAGATAAGTCGACGTTCGTGTTGCTTGGTTTTGCCAGTGTGATTGGCCTCGCTCTGGTTGACGCAGTACCAATTATCAAAGGCTTAGCTGGTTTTCTATTGTTGCTGGTGGCATTTGGCGTGGTACAGCTGGGTGAGCTCCGCCGCCGTTTCCCAGTCGATATTGTGGTGATCGTGGGCTCTGCACTTTCTATTGCCCAACTGATGATTTCATCGGGTTTGTCTGAGCGCATGGGGCTGATGTTCATGGAGGCATTTAATGGTTGGGGCGTATTCGGTGCGTTAGTTGCGACCTACTTTATGACCTTGGTTCTGACTGAGCTGGTGACCAATAATGCGGCCGCAGCACTCTCATTTCCGATTGGCTACAGTATGGCAGTAGGCTATGGCGTTGACCCTATGCCGTTCATTATGGCGGTACTGTTTGGTGCCAGTGCCAGTTTTATCTCTCCATACGGCTACCAAACCAACTTACTTGTTTATAGCGTAGGTAATTACCATTTAACGGATTATCTACGTATTGGTATTCCAATCTCGATTGTTTATTCGGGTTTGGTATTGACCCTAATTCCTTACTTTTTCCCATTTTAATGCTGTTTATTTAAAGGACTAATTATGACCGCAGTACTCAAACCTAAAGATGAGAATGTTGTGTGGCATCAACACTCGATTGATAAAACATTTCGCGCGGATCTGAAATCACAAAAGCCAGCCGTGCTCTGGTTCACGGGGTTGTCTGGTTCTGGTAAATCGACAGTCGCTGGAGCATTAGAAAATCGCTTAGCACAGCTTGGTTACCATACTTACTTATTGGATGGTGACAATGTGCGTCATGGCTTATGTAGCGACCTTGGCTTCTCTGAACAAGATCGTCGAGAGAATATTCGTCGTATTGGCGAGCTTGCTAAATTGATGGCAGATGCAGGCTTAATTGTGCTGTCTGCTTTTATTTCTCCACATCAAGCGGAACGACAACTTGTGCGAGATTTATTACCTGAAGGCGAGTTTCTTGAGGTGTTCGTTAATACGCCATTAGAGGTTTGCGAACAGCGTGACCCTAAAGGTTTGTATAAGAAAGCACGTGCGGGAGAAATTCTTAACTTCACAGGGATTAGTTCGACTTACGAAGCGCCAGAGAACCCTGAGATTGATCTACCAGCAGGAGAGAAGACGATCGATGAATTGGTAGAGTTGTGTATTGATGCGTTGGAGAAGCGAAATATTTTAGCCAATTGAGATCGTTGGTATGACTAAGGCTGCCAACTTGCTTATCGTTTTATTCATGACTGATAAGTAGTGCAGCCTTGGTTTACCGAGACAAGAAACCTACCTTTTAGATTCTCTTTATTCTTCTCAATACACTTCACTTTTTACACCGTCTATTTTTTACACCGTCGATTGTCTAGACGGTGTAATTCACGCTGCTTTTTACTTCTGTCTGAACCGTGAATTTTTGGCTTAATAGCGCAATCAATTGGTCGTAATACTGCGTGTTTGGCTTGTTGCCAAGTAAGGTACAAAGCTCATTACCTGTTGGGCTGAATCGGTAGTAAACCAGCTTCACCCCTTTTGATAACGGTGCCAGTGACATACTCTTACCTTGATAGGTTAGGTGCAGAGCTGGATCGAAATCAATTTCTCCAGACTCTAACTCAGTGCCCAGAATGATACCGAGTTCAATCAAATGGAGCAGGCTAGAGTAGGGTAGGTTATGCCCACCAAGGTTGATGGTGTTGGTGGTGTCCCTTTTGCCAAAACTAAATAGTCCTGCGTGAGATTTGAAGCCGAGTAAGAGCTTTCTGCTGTTATCGCTACCAAAGCTACAACCTAGTGATGCAGCTCTTTGTAGGGTCAGTGCTTCCTTTGGCGTCATGTCTTTTAAGATCTGAAGCGCCTTCATCGACGTCGAGCCTGGGTTAGTGACCTCTCGTTTCAGTACTTGAGCCCATAGCCTTTGCATCGATGTATTGTGGATCTCTTGTGCCATATCGAAAAAGCGGTACAGCCAGTCCTGATCCGGGTCTCCAGCCGCTTCATCCTTACATGAAGAGTGCGCCAACTTTAGAATCTGTTCTAGGTTCTTTTGGCGAAGCTCTCTACGTTTTTTCTCTCGCAATAGTGCCCGTTCGATAAGGGTACTCTCACCTCTATCGTTTGGCTTTGCATTGTGACTAATTAAAGAATCGAGGCCGAAGCTTTGTGCGATGTGCAGCATTCTGCTGGCACTGTCGGCAATATGAGGCTTTTTCTCATGCTTGTGCTGTGTATCGCTAGCATGCTCGATGATCACTGGCTGTTTGGTTTCTGACATAAGAGTACCCTAAGGAAACGACTTAACTGTCTAAAATGTAACTCTTTATCTTATTGGTGGCTAGATTTTGCGTGCAGAGTTGAAGGTTTCAACAAAATTTTACTGTTGCTAATGATAATAAAATGTTAAATTTGTTGTAGTTCTCAAGGAGGAGTTATGAATCAAGTCAATGATAACAAGCTGAAGAAACAGCTTTGTATAGGGTTATTACTCGCGACTTATGTCGCTGTGCTAGCTTACTTATCTAATTACATTGCGTAATTCAGAAGAAAATTATCGTTATTAAACTGTTATTGAATGATATCACTCGTTCAGTGACGGCAGCTCATCCTTGAGCCACCCTTCTAATGACTACATGTCGTCATATTCTTCAATCGCAGTACCTTCAATAAGATAACCGGTTTGCGCTAAGTCATGGCTGATCGACTCAGTTTTCAGCGTACCGACTAAATAAATCACATCCCATAACTGCTGTATTGGTGCACCTTTCGGGAACTTCACGTAGATGATTTGGTTCGGTGGTGGCGGTGGTACGTGGATACATGCGCCAAAGTAGGGTACTAGCAGAAACTCAGTGATCATATTCTCATCACCTTCCAATGGAATCACAAAACCAGGAATCTTTACTGTGCTGCCATTCAGTTCTGGGCGAACAGCACCAAGTGTCGATTGTTGAGGTTTGTCCATACTATTGTGGTCAACCATCGGCATGCCAAATGAATCTAGTTGAGCACGCTCTGATTCTGGAATCAAATCAATCCAATCAAGTGTTAACACCGATTCGTCGTTCTGAGTGGTTTCAGCGTGAGCTGTGCTGATAAATGGGAACAGAAGTAGCCCAAATATCAGGAGGAATTTGCGTTGCATCGTAGGTTCCTATTTTAGATTCGAATGGTCATGCCATCAGATAATGACTGACGGTAAGCCCTGAAAGCGGGAATAAAGCCGATAATGATTCCGGCAACTTGCACCAACATAAGCAGTTTCCACTCATGAGGTGTGATTGCGGATATCGATATGTTGATACCATAACTTTGTTGCACAATAGGAGCAACCACTGCGATCAGAGCAAACAACACCGCAACACCTAATGTAATGCCAAGGAAGGTTAGCGCACTGGCTTCACTGATCAGTAAACCAAACACATGACGAGGTCTGGCACCCATCGCACGCAGAATGGCCATCTCTCGACGTCTTTCTTGCAAGCTAGTGAGTAGACTACTCAGCATCCCTAGCAGTCCCGCGACTACAACAAACCCTGAAACAATCAGCAGTGCTTGCTCTGCCACTGCCATCATTCCCCACAATTCGTGAAGTGCAATGCCCGGCATAATGGCGCTCAAAGGTTCTTGGCGGTAGTTATTGATTTCTCGTTGCAGTGCAAAGGTTTGGATCTTCGAGTTAAGGCCAACCATCATCGCGGTAATCTGCTTTGGTTGGAAGTCACGTTGCTTTAGCGCTTCAGCATCCGGTGTGTGCCCGAGGTTAGCTCCCGATTCCCAACCAACGTGAATCGCTTCAATGGCCTCTAACGAAACATGCACCGTTTTATCTACTGGTGTGCCGGTTGGCGCGAGTATTCCGACAATGGTGAAGGGCAGATTGTCGTGGCGACTGAAGGCGACATCACTGATACCGTGCGCCAGAATGATGTGATCACCAATCTTGTAATCTAACTTCTTCGCGACATCGGCACCAATCACGACATCAAATAGCTGATTAAACTCTTTACCTTGCTGAAAAGTAAGTGGTTGCTTACTTCCATAGCGATAATTCTCGAAGTAGCTATGGTTAGTGCCCATTACGCGGAAGCCTTTATGTGAATCACCCAATGAGATTGGGATCGCCCACTTTACAGCGTTGTGCTGGCTAAATTCTTCATAGCTTTTCCAGTCGATGTTGTTGGTCGCATTACCGATTCGAAATACGGAATAAAGCAGCAGGTTTACCTGACCTGAGCGGCCACCGACGATAAGGTCAGTACCTGAAATCGTATTCGCAAAGCTGCTCTTAGCTTCGGTTCTTACACGTTCCACACCGAGCAAGAGAATCACTGACACCGCCACGGTGAGAATAGTCAGAATGGCTGTGGCTTTACGGTTGAGTACGCTTTTTAAGGCTAAGTGAGTAATTACTTTCATACGACAACCTTAGCTTGGTTAACGGTTTTTAAATCTATGGTTCGAGTGAACAGTTTTTCTAGTGTTGGATCGTGACTAACAAAGATCAGGGTAGAACCCGCCTGATTCGCTTGTTCTAGCAACAGTTCGATAAAGGCTTCTCGGTTGTCATGATCCAGAGCCGATGTCGGTTCGTCGGCAATAATGATTTTGGGTTGGCCGATCAAAGCACGAGCGGCAGCAACACGTTGTTGTTGACCAATACTCAACTCGGTAACGGGCTTGTCCATGAGAGCTTGAGGTAGCTTTAATCTGAGCAACAACTCTTGAGCGGTGGCTTGCAGGCTGTTCTGACTTTTAGTGACTTGCTGCTTACGAATCTTAGAAAACTGACAAGGAAGCGTCACGTTGTCGATGACTGACAAGTAAGGAAGCAGGTTAAATTGTTGGAATATATAACCAATATGATCGGCTCTGAATTTGTCTCTCTGGCGAGGTGTTAGCTGTGTGAGATCTTGGCCAAGGATAGATACTTCGCCTTGTTCAGCTTGGTTGATTCCGGTCAGTAACCCTAACAATGTTGATTTCCCGCAACCACTAGGCCCTTTGATGAAAAGGTGCTCTTGGGCTTGGATGTGCAGTGAGGTGATCTCTAGCGTTGGGGGCAATTCAGGCTTCCAACGAAAGCTGATATTTTCGAGTTTGACCACAAGTGATGAACTGTCAAAAGACATATTAGCTCCAATAATTAAAGCGGTGTCTCTACTGGACAGTTATTAGAATAATAAATTCCCAGAGCACACCGATTTGTACAGCCAAGTAAGTGAACACTTACTTGGCTGCTTATCTACGTTTAATTCAATCTAATGCTAATTAGAATCGAAAACTAATACGATCTGCGTTAAGCACTTCTTGAATTTGAGCACTGTCAGTTAGCAGGTTTACAGTCATTGATTTTGTGTTGCTGAACTTAGAGAACCACTGAGTATTCACGGTATCCAGTTTTTCAATGTCTGAACATTGGTAGTGGTACTCGACAGTGAACTCACCGTGGCCGCCTTCTGAGTGGTCATGGCCTTCGTGGTCATCATGATTGTGTTCTGCGTGGTCGTGGTCTTTGTGGTCGTCATGAGCGTGCTCTGCGTGGTCGTGGCCTTTGTGGTCGTCATGATCGTGCTCTGCGTGGTCATGGCCTTTGTGGTCGTCATGATCGTGCTCTGCGTGGTCATGGCCTTCATGGTTATCATGATTGCCTTCCAAGGTGTTAGTCACTGACTTGAACTTCAGAGTACAACTTGCATTATTGAAACCAAATAGATCTTCTGGCTTGTTTAATTGCGCGATAGCTTGTTCAAACACTTTCTTTTGCTCAGCCGTTTCTGGAGCATGCTCAAAGCCAACCACATCAGCACCGGGTGCTGTCACTTCAACAAGTAGCTCTTGTCCATCTTGAGCGATGTTCACTTCAACTTTACCGTGCACGTGTGCTTCGTGAGAGCGGAATTCTTCGTTAGCTAGAACACTAGCAGAGACAGTCATGCCGATAACAACGGCTAAGATAGTAGGTTTCATGTTTTTTTCCTGAATAAAGGTTAATTAAAAAGTAGTGGTAATTAAGCGATATTTACAGGAGGTGAGCGTGCCAAATAAGCGAAATATAGGCGTTGTAACGAAATAACTGGCTCTGTGATAGCGACAGTAAATTCCGAATGGAACTCTGGGAGCTGTGGAAGTGAGTGTGCCGTAATAAACTGATTTATCGAAAACAGCTCACAATGGTGTGAGGTGTGGTGTTCTGGTGCGATATCTACTACGTGCGTTGTAGCTAACACGCTTAACATGAGCATAAGCCCAAGCAAGAAGCCTGTTTTGCGTTTCACATTGTTAGGTGTTTTTTGCCACATCAGGATGATTAACCACAGAATTAAAAAAGGATACTGTTATAATATAACAATATCCTTTGGTTAGGTCTCGAAAAAGACGCGAATATCTTATTAAAGACTCGCTTTAATCAATTCAATGACTTGAGTGACTTCTGCTTCGTTTAATGCACCTTCTTTAACAAACAAGATTTTACCTTGCTTGTCTTGAACGATAATCGCTGAGCTTTCTTCTTTCAGAGCCCAAGATGACGCAACGGCGCCGTCTTCATCTAGAACCATAGAAGACCATGGAAACTCTTCTTTGCTACTTTCTGCTGACGATTTAACAAAAGAACCCGTACCCCAGATAGCATCATCTTGGTTGATGATGGTGGTGGTTTGGTAGCTGTCTTCTGAGAACTTCGAGGCGGTAATGGCGGCCATCAATGGTGCGTTTAGCTCTTTAGAGCTGCTGCGGCCAGCGATAGCTTGAACGACACGAACTTTACCTAGGAGATTGTTGGTTGCCCATGCTTGATATCCGGTATTTCCGTCGTTTAGTACGATTTCACCATAGTTGCTAACATCGACAGCAGGCAGAGTTGCACCTACAGATAGGTTGTGAGCATTGGCGAAGAGTGGAGAGGCTGCGGCTAAAAAAGCCAGTAGAGTTTTGTTTTTCATTATATTTTTGTTCCGCTTATTGGTTTGCACTGGAAGTATAATATGAAATTTGAAAAATGCCTCTTTAACTTTTTTATCGTACGATGTAGAAAAAAGTTGCAGGCTTGTTACCGAAAGGTATAATGCATCAATATCGAGATGAACAATAGATTATCTTGCTGTTTGCTAAAGGAGTTAGCGATTAAATCTGCTTTGAATAGTGATGCTGTTCAGGTATGTGACTGTAGTACTCAAATGGAATTGAGGTTGTATTATGTTAAGAAAGTTTTCTACTTACCGTCCACATCAAGTGGCGCGTTTCGTTAAAGTCCTGTTCAAAGGCCAATTTGCTATTGAAGGTGTTGGGGAGTTTCGCTTCGACCAAGGCAAGGTGCTTCTTCCTGAAGTTTCAGACAAACAAAAGCTCACTATTTTTAAAGAAGTTAACGGTACTATTGCAGCGTTGCCGGTGTAACTGCGCTTTATCGATTTGTTTACACCGAATAGATTAACAATGAAAAGGGCTTCTTAATGGAAGCCCTTTTTTAATGCGTATCGTTCTCGCTGGTATGTCGAGCTGTACTTTATTGTGGAGGGAAGCAGACACCGGTGCCACCCAACCCGCAATACCCATTCGGATTTTTAGCTAGGTATTGCTGGTGGTAGGTTTCTGCGAAAAAATATTTTCCAGCAGGCAGAACTTCCGTCGTGATCTCGTTGCCTAAAGATTCAGTCATTGCTCGTTGATATTCACGTTTAGAGTGCTCAGCGATAGATTGTTGTTCTTCACTGAAGGTGTAAATCGCGGAACGGTATTGAGTCCCTAAATCGTTGCCTTGGCGCATTCCTTGAGTTGGGTCATGACGCTCCCAAAAGGTTTCAAGTATTCGAGCTAGAGAGGTTTGTTCACTATCAAATATGACACGAACGACTTCGGTATGGCCGGTTTGCCCAGTACATACTTGTTCATAAGTGGGGTTAGCTGTGTATCCGCCAGCGTAACCAACGGATGTTGAAATAACGCCATCCAATTGCCAAAACAAACGCTCAGCTCCCCAGAAGCATCCCATACCAAACAGGACTTCTTGTTGAGAGCCCGTAGGCGTATCGAGCAGGTCGGTTTGGTTAACGAAATGGCGCTCAGTGATTCGAATTGGGTCAGCATTTCCCGGTAGTGCGGTTGCTGCAGAAACCAGTTGTTGTTTGTTTAGCATGTTATATTCCTTTTCGCATACGTTTACCGCGCTGGCTTTTATTTACTGTGGGTTCATATTAACGGTTGGTCAAGATTGAATAAGTCTTTAAATTAGACCGTGTTATTCCAGGATTTATTACAGACTCAATGCTTTTTTAGCGGTATTATTTCTTTTCACTTATTAACGTATTGATAACTTCTTCACCCATTAAACATGATAAGAAAAACTTTACCAGTTCTGATTGGCACTCTACTGTCATCGACGCTCGCTTTCGCTGATGTTTCCCTTGAAATTAAAGGGCTGGATGGAGCGCTTGAGGATAATGTTGATGCTTATCTTAGTGCGATCCCTGAAGAAGAGTATTCGGTTTCATTAAGGTTCCAGTCTCGCTTGGAATCTATGATAAAAGAAGCCCTGAATGCGTTAGGCTACTACCAACCTATTATCACGTTTACTCACTCCGAAGATGATACCGAGTTGACCGTTACGGTTGAGGCGGGAGAGCCTGTTGTTATCTATACTTCCGATATCGTTCTGACTGGTGAAGCCAAAGATGATCCAGACTTTTTAGTCTTGATTGCCAAGAGTAAGTTGTCCAAAGGTTCGATTTTGAATCATGGTAATTATGATTCTTTGAAATCGTCGATACGCAACCTTGGCTTAGCGAAAGGCTATTTCGATGGGGCATATGCTCTCAGTAAGCTAGAAGTCGCCCCTGAATTAAACCGAGCTTATGTTCGTCTTCATTATAACAGTGGTATACGCTACCACTTTGGTACCACTCAGGTTACTGGTAGCCAGATTGAAGAAGATAAGGTGCAGTCACTCAAACCATTTGAGGATGGCGAACCTTACTCGATAACCAAAGTCGGTGAGTACAACCAAAACCTGTCCAATACGGATTGGTTTTCTTCTGTTTTTGTTGAACCTGATTTAAGCCAATTGGGCGAAGGCCGTGAAATTCCGATGAAGGTCAGCCTTGCTCCGCAAGCGCGTAACCAAATCGAAACAGGTATCGGTGTATCAACAGACCTTGGTGTAAAAGGCACCCTAAAATGGAAGAAACCTTGGGTTAACGAGAAAGGTCATAGCTTTAATAGTAGCCTGTCGATCTCCAAGCCCGAGCAGACGATTACCGCGACTTATAAAATCCCATTGGATGACGTGCTTAATGACTACTATCAAATTAAGTACGGTATGAAGAATTTGGATAATCGAGATACCAAAAGTTTGGAGTCAAACTTAGCCTTAGAAAGATATTGGCGTCTGGATAATGGCTGGCAACGTACTGTATTTATTCGATACTTGGTCGAAAACTATGAACAAGGTTTGCAAGATGACTTAGCGCAATTCGTGTTGCCGGGTATCTCTTTCTCGCGAACTCGAACGCGTGGTGGGTCGATGCCGATGTGGGGCGATAAACAAACCATTATGGTTGAGGCTGCTGATGACACCTTATTATCGGAAACTAAGGTGGTGCGTTTTCAAGGGCAAACAGCATGGATTCGCAGCATTGGTAATAATCACCGCGGTTTAACTCGCCTTCAATTCGGCGGTAACTTTGCCGACGAGTTTGAAAAGCTGTCTCCCTCTCTAAGATTCTTTGCTGGTGGTGATAATAGCATTCGTGGTTATGGCTATGAGTCTATCTCTCCTCGAGATGAAAGTGGCGCACTAACCGGCGCAAAATACATGGCAACCAGCTCGTTTGAATACCAATACCGCTTAGTTGGAAACTGGTGGGGTGCTGCATTCTACGATATTGGTGATGCATTCAATGATAAGCCAGAGTGGAAGCACGGCACCGGTGTCGGGGTGCGTTGGGCCTCTCCTGTAGGTCCTGTGAGTTTAGACTTTGCTTGGGGCCTAGATGCGAAGAAAGGCGATGAGTTCCAACTGCACTTTAGTTTAGGGCCTGAATTATGATTAACGTTGTGGGTAAGTGCATAAAATGGACTTCGATTTCATTGACGTCTATTTTGCTATTGTTGATAGCCTTGCTCGGTTTTGTTTTGTTCACCAATCCGGGGTTGAACACCGTGCTGTGGGGCGCTGAAAAAGCATTGCCACAACTTAAAGTGGAAAGTACTAAAGGCGCTCTTTTTCCAAGCTTTACGCTTAATAATGTCCAGTTCAAAGATGATAGCCTTCATATCGATACTAAGGTTCAAAAGCTGAACTTGGCTATTAATCCACGCTGTCTGCTCGATCCTAAGCTGTGTGTCGATCGTTTAGCTATTCAAGGGTTGGACTTCGCATTTACTGAATTACCGCCAGCTTCTACAGAAGAAGCAGAGCCTACACCGCCCGTAACATCGGTGAAAACACCACTACCAATAGTGATCAACCGTATTGCTTTGTCTGATATCAAACTGAATATCTTGGGGCATGAAATTGAATGGAGCTTGTTCTCCACAGCTCTGAGTATGCAGGGTGAAAAGCTGACGGTATCGCCAACCTTGTTCAATGACCTCAAAGTTAAGCTTGCTGAGTCGACAAAAGAACCGCAAACCGAAAAGGTAGAGCCAGAATCAACCGTTAAAACAGCGATCGAGCTGCCTGAAGTCTGGATTCCTTTACAGGTTGTACTGGAGCGTTTTGACCTCAACCGTTTCACCTTAGAACAAGAAACCCCAATTGTAGTGAACCACCTTGGGCTAGAAGCTCGAGCAGGTAAACATACGGTAGATGTTTCCACTCTAGACCTCGATATGCCACAAGCAAGCGCTAATCTTGCGGCTAAGGTTGAGCTTAAAGGTGGTTACCCGTTAGATCTTTCTTTAGATGCTTTGGTGAAAGAAACCGACCTTGCTGGCCAGAAACTGTCGCTGAAGGCGCAAGGCAGCGTGGCTAAACTGCATCTAGATTCTCAGTTTTCTGAATCGATTGAGGCAAAACTGTCTGGGGATATTCAACCCCTAGAGCCAACTCTACCATTTGACCTTCTTTTAGAGGGAGGTAAAGCGCAATGGCCTCTTACCGGAAAAAGCGATTACCAAGCTGCAATTGATAAATTCAAAGCCAATGGCTCATTAGATGGTTTTAATGTGCAGCTCAAAGGCGAAGCTAATGGTAAGGATATTCCTGCGTTAGCCATCGACCTACAGGGTAAAGGTACCACTGAGCAGATTGAGCTCGAGCGTCTAAAGCTGAACACGCTAGGCGGTGAACTTAACGGTGTCGTTAAAGCGAACTGGAAGAGTCTCGTTAACTGGCAAGCTGACGTGACACTCAAAGATATTCAACCGGGCCTACAGTGGCCAGAAGCCGAGGGTAACATTAGCGGAAGCATAGTCACTTCGGGTGAGTTGACGGAAGCGGGCGGTTGGGCGATTGAGCTACCTAAGCTTGATATCGAGGGTATCTTGCGTGATTACCCGTTGGACATCGAAGGTCAGTTGTCAGCGTCGGATCGTAGTGCAAGTGGTGAGCCTAAACTGCAAACCAGCGGCTTGAGCTTGGCTCATGGTGTTAACTCGATTAAGGCACAGGGACAGCTTGATAAGCAATGGGATATGGGCGTTGATATTTACTTCCCTGAGCTGGTGAAAAGTGTTCCAGACTTGAAAGGACAAGTGATTGGTAACATCCAACTTAGCGGCCCCACGAAAGAGCCTGAAGTCGATCTTGCACTTAATGTTGATAAGGTCGATTGGAATAACGAAGCAACACTAGAATCCCTATCGCTTAATGGTTCGGTGGTTCCCCTACCATTGCCTGAAGCTCAAGCCGATCTTGTATTAAAAGCTAAGAACCTAACCTATCAAGATCAAAGCGTGGAAAGCATTGATCTTACGGTGAGTGGTGGCGAAAAGAAACACACAGTGACACTTGATGTGATATCCGACATCGTGTCGACTAGCTTGGCTATCTCTGGAGAATTGATTCAGAAGCCTTCTCTTATTTGGGATGGCTCGTTAGACAGAGTCAAAATCACCACTCAGCAGGGGCCTTGGGTATTAGACCAGCCTGTCGCGATAAAGGCGGATGTCGATAAGCAGTTTGCCGACGTTCAAGCTCACTGTTGGAAACAATCTAGTTCGAGTGTGTGTCTGGATGAGGATATCCGCGCCGGAAAATCAGGTGAGGCCAAGATTGCAATCAACCAGTTCGACTTCGAGCAGATCAAAGCCTTTGTTCCTAAAGAGACGCAACTGCAAGGTTTAGTGAATGTTAAAGCTCATGCCAAGTGGTCTGAACAAGGTGAGCCTGAGGTTACGGTAAGCGTTGATATGCCGAAAGGTCAGGTTGTTCAACAAGTTGGCGAGCCAATCACACTGGGTTGGGAAAGTGTTGCATTGAATGCCCAGCTAAAAGACAACAAACTGGATGCCGATTTTAATTTGGATGTTTCCGACAATGGTGATCTGTCTGGAACGGTGTCGCTACCGGATATTCTTGTCGAAGACAAAATGGTCGATGCTGCAATTAAGCTGACCACGTTCCACCTCGATTTCTTGCAACCAATCCTAGGTGAGTACAGCCTATTGAAAGCTGACCTTGAGAGTGTTCTTCAAGTTAAAGGCTCTTTGATGCACCCTCAAGTTTTTGGTCAGTTCTCGGTTGATGGTATTCAAGTCAAAGGCGATGTGACGCCTGTTGATGTGAAAGATGGCCGTATCGATCTCGACTTTGATGGTTATAGTGCAAAACTGGATGCGAATGTAGAAACGCCTGACGGTCATCTTGATATTGAGGGAACCGGAGATTGGCAAGATCTTAAAGCATGGCACTCTAACGTTAGAGTTTTTGCCGATGAGTTGATGGTTGATATCCCGCCGATGGTCAAGGTTAAGGTCGTACCTGATATGACTATTGATGTCACGCCCGAGCTGGCAAAAATTACGGGTGACATAGCACTACCATGGGGACGAATTGTGGTAGAAGACTTACCACCGTCAGCGGTTGGTGTGTCTTCCGATCAGGTGATATTGAACAAAGATCTTGAGCCTGAAAGTGAAGATACGATCCCATTCAATGTGATGACCAATATTAATATCTCCATTGGTGATGACTTTAAATTGTCTGCCTTCGGTCTTGAAGGCGACTTGGTTGGTAAGCTCAATGTAGCTCAAAAAGACCAAGGCCCATTCATCACTGGTGAAGTGAATATCGTCGATGGTACTTACCAATCATTCGGGCAAGACCTCTTGATCGAAGAGGGTAAAATTCTAATGAATGGTCCACCGGATCAGCCATATGTAGCCATTAATGCGATTCGTAACCCTGATAATACTCAGGATGATGTGACCGCAGGTATTCGAGTGACAGGCCCTGCGACAGAGCCGACCATCGAGATTTACTCTGATCCAGCGATGCCACAAGCGAACGCGCTGTCTTATATTTTGCGTGGCCAAGATATCGATGGTGAGTCGAGCGGTTCGATGACAACAACCTTGATCGGTTTGAGTTTGGCGAAGAGTGGTAAGGTTGTTGGCGAAATCGGCGAAGCCTTTGGTGTACAAGATTTACAACTGGATACAGCAGGCTCTGGGGATGACTCTCAGGTTACGGTAAGCGGCTATATTCTCCCTGGTTTACAGGTGAAATATGGTGTGGGTATCTTTAACTCGTTAGGCGAGTTTACCGTTCGTTATCGATTGATGCAGGATCTCTACGTTGAGGCAGTATCGGGTCTAGACAGTGCTGTGGATCTTCTCTATCAATTTGAATTTGAGTAACACTTTGAGCGGTGATTGATTAGCGGATGACGAATGCTAGGGAGTGAGTATGCAGCACCTCATTTTTGTTTATGGGACATTGAGAAAAGACCAATCGAACCACCACTATTTAAAACAGTGTGAGTGTTTAGGAAGGTTTGACACACCTGAGGAATACGCACTTTTTGATTTAGTTGCGTATCCGGCGATGATTTTCGGAAAGAAAAGTGTCGCTGGCGAGGTCTATATCATTAACGACGAAATTTTGGAGTCGCTCGATCGGCTAGAAGATGTTCCTGTTGAGTATCGTCGCGAGCAAATAGAGACTATATTTGGATTAGCATGGGTATATTTATATCAGCTTGATCTAACAGCTAATAAAGAAATACTTTCGGGTGACTGGTGTAAGCAGAACAACCCGCTATAGTGAATGAACTACTGGAAGCATTCTGACGCAATAGCTAAAAGTCTCAATGTACAGGCTAGTCTTTTCCACTAGGAGGAAATTATGAAATATCTATTATTGGTGCTATCAGTAATGTTATTTGGTTGTGCGCAAACTCCGCCACCAACGTCAATGAACACAGCCGATTGGCAGAGCTTTGGCGAAGAAATGGCGCTAAAAGGAAAAACCAAGCAGACTGAAGCAAGTTTGGCTGAAGCCGCGTCTTCACCATCCATTGATGCAGACTTATATGGCGCTTATGGTCAGGGTTATGAAATGGGTAAAACTCAGTATTGTTCTCAAAACCCGAGAGCGCTAGGGCGCCGTGGTGAGACTTACCTTGGGATTTGTGACGACGTCGATAAATGGTTCCGTTTCAACTACGAACGTGGTGCTGAATCAAAGTATAGCGTTCAATAATTCGGTGATTGTTTAACGCAGCGAACAACAAAAAGCCAGCATATGAATGCTGGCTTTTTTGATGACGTTAATTTTATAAATAAACGAATGGTTTAGTCTGGGTTAAGCTCAAGAAACTCTTCTACTTTTTTTACCATGCTCTTCGAACCGACAAAGAAAGGTACACGTTGGTGTAGCTCTGTTGGTTTGATATCCATGATGCGTTGGGCACCATCGGAGGCGATACCACCAGCTTGCTCCATTATGAAGGCTATTGGGTTGCACTCATACAATAGACGCAGCTTACCTTGAGGATGGCTTTCTGTACTTGGGTACAGGTAGATGCCGCCTTTAAGTAGGTTACGGTGAAAATCAGAGACAAGAGAACCAATGTAGCGAGAAGTGTAAGGACGATTATCACTTGGTTCGCTTTCCTGACAGTACTTGATGTACTTCTTAACACCTGTAGGGAAACGAATGTAGTTACCTTCGTTGATTGAGTAAATCTTACCTTCGTCAGGGATCATCATGTTTTCATGAGATAGACAGAAGGTACCCAGTGATGGGTCGTAGGTGAAGCCATTTACGCCAGCACCTGTTGTGTAAACAAGCATGGTTGAAGAACCGTAAATTACGTAACCCGCAGCTACTTGCTTGTGTCCAGGTTGTAGGAAATCTTCTTGTGTTGGTGGAGTACCAATCGGTGATACTCGGCGGTAGATTGAGAAAATTGTACCAACCGATACATTCACATCGATGTTTGAAGAACCATCAAGTGGATCCATCAGTACAACGTATTTTGCGTTTTTGTTGAGCTCTTTATTGAAGGCGACGGCTTCGTCTTCTTCTTCACTCGCGACACCACAAACTTGGTCTCGGGCTTCAAGTGCGGCTTTAAATTTGTCGTTAGCGTACAGGTCTAGCTTTTGTTGCTCTTCACCTTGAACGTTGTCTGTACCAACAGCGCCAGTAATATCGACAAGACCTGCCTTGTTAATTTCGCGGTTAACAATTTTTGCAGCAAGACGAATTGATGACAAAAGGGATGATAGATCACCGCTTGCATGGGGGAAGTCATTTTGTTTTGCAACAATGAACTCACCAAGGGTGCGCATCTCAGACATGTTATTTCCTTAAACTTCTCTGAATATTAGGGGGATTTGAGCACTATAGAATTGGCCTCTTGTACGGGCTTTATTCATCTAGACGCTTACCTAAATTCTAAAGGCTAGATCTTTTTAATGGTAATGAACTAAGCGACGCAGATCTCACTTACTATGTCGACTAAATTTGTTTTGCATTGCCGCTCGCTTTTAACCGCTATTTAATGATAATGAGTGCAAGCCGTTTTAATTAGGGCATCGTTTATTTAGCCAAGCGTTTGGAAGCAATTTATGCATATTCATATCTTAGGAATTTGTGGCACCTTTATGGGTGGTGCTGCGGTATTGGCTCGTCAACTAGGTCACAAGGTTACCGGTAGTGACGCGAATGTTTACCCACCAATGAGCACTTTGTTGGAATCTCAAGGGATTGACATTATTGAAGGGTTCGACCCTAGCCAACTCGAGCCAAGGCCGGATCTCGTGGTTATCGGTAACGCGATGAGCCGTGGTAACCCGTGTGTTGAGTATGTATTGGATAACAATCTTAGATACACCTCTGGCCCTCAGTGGTTGCAAGAATTCTTGCTGCATGACCGTTGGGTGTTGGCGGTATCGGGAACGCATGGTAAGACCACGACATCAAGCATGCTGGCTTGGGTCTTGGAAGACTGTGGCTATGCACCGGGCTTTTTAGTTGGCGGTGTGTTGGGTAACTTTGGTATCTCTGCTCGCCTTGGTGAAAGCATGTTCTTCGTGGTCGAAGCTGACGAATATGACAGTGCTTTTTTCGATAAACGATCTAAGTTCGTCCATTACCACCCAAGAACCTTGGTCATGAATAACCTAGAGTTCGATCATGCGGATATCTTCGATGATCTTGAGGCGATTAAACGTCAGTTCCATCACTTAGTGCGCACTGTGCCAAGCAATGGCCGTATTTTCTCACCTAAACAAGATGTGGCTATTCAAGATGTTCTATCTCGTGGCTGTTGGAGTGAGACTGAATCAAGCGGCGAGCAAGGCGATTGGGATGCTAAGAAGTTAGTCAAAGACGGCTCTCAATTTGAGGTCTACTTCCAAAATGAATGTGTTGGAACGGTAAACTGGGATTTAGTGGGCGACCACAACGTAAACAATGCCTTGATGGCGATAGCAGCTGCACGACACGTAGGTGTGACTCCTGACTTAGCGTGTGAATCACTAGCTACTTTCATTAACACTAAGCGCCGCTTGGAGTTTAAAGGCGAGGTGGCAGGTGTTTCTGTTTATGACGATTTTGCTCATCACCCAACGGCGATTGAACTTACGCTAGGCGGGTTACGTAATAAGGTCGACACTAAGAAGATCATTGCCGTTTTAGAGCCTCGTTCTGCCACCATGAAACGTGGTGTGCACAAAGAAACCTTGGCTGATTCGTTGAAGCAGGCGGATTCTACCTACTTATTCCAACCGGGTAACATTGATTGGTCGGTTCAAGATGTTGCAGACGCTTGTCACCAACCTGCACACGTGAGTGATGACATGGATGCATTCGTTGCTAAAATTGTCTCAGAGGCACAAGCGGGTGACCAAATCTTGGTAATGAGTAATGGTGGCTTTGGTGGTATTCACCAAAAACTGTTGGATGGATTGGCACTCAAAGGCTAACGGCATCCACGACCTTATAATTTGAAGTAATTGAGAACATGACAAAACACGATAAAGCGATAACTCTTGCTTTCACTGGCGCATCCGGTGCGCCTTATGGCCTACGTTTACTTGAATGCCTTTTGGCGGCCGATTATCAGGTCTATTTGCTGATTTCATCGGCTGCGCGAGTGGTATTGGCGACCGAGCATGAGCTTAAGTTACCTGCTGGGCCGGATGCGGCGAAACAAGCTTTGGTTAAACACCTTGGCTGCGCCCCAGAAAAGCTTGTGGTGTGTGGCAAAGACGACTGGTTCTCACCGGTTGCCTCTGGTTCAGCAGCGCCTAAGCAGATGGTAGTGTGTCCATGTTCTGCGGGAAGTTTGGCTTCGATTGCACACGGCTTGTCGGATAACTTGATTGAGCGAGCAGCAGACGTGGTCATGAAAGAGCGAGGTCAACTGTTATTAGTAGTTCGTGAAACGCCATTTTCTACGCTTCATCTAGAGAACATGCACAAACTATCGACCATGGGCGTGACGATCATGCCTGCGGCTCCGGGGTTTTATCACCAACCTAAGTCTATTGAAGATCTGGTCGACTTTATGGTGGCGCGTATTCTTGATCATCTTGGTATCGAACAAGGTTTAGTGCCACGTTGGGGCTACGATCAACGTAATTGATCCAAACTTGATAGCTTATTGTTAAAAATCAAATTACAATTCTGAACACTCATCGGGGAGCGAACCATTCAAATAATGAATGCGAGCTGAGATCAAGCAGATGCTTGGGACCCGTAAACCTGAACCAGATAATGCTGGCGTAGGAATTGAGTTAGGAACAACCTCTACCGTTCTCCTCCCTCAAACCTGTGCCGCTCAGACTATGGAGAGCGTCCAGTGAAATTCACATTAACTACTCTTGCTGTTACTACAGCGATCTCTTTTTCTGCCTTTGCTGCAGACAATACTTTGACCGTATACACCTATGACTCTTTTGCTGCGGATTGGGGCCCTCGTCCTGCCGTTGAAAAAGCATTCGAAGAAAAATGTGGTTGTGATGTGAATTTTGTCGCGCTAGAAGATGGCGTCTCTATCCTGAACCGTTTACGTCTTGAAGGGGGCAACAGCAAAGCCGATATCTTGCTAGGTCTCGACAACAACCTGATGGCTGAAGCGAAAGCGACGGGCTTATTGGCTGAGCATAATGTTGATACTTCATCAGTAACGCTTCCTAATGGTTGGAACGATAGCACTTTTGTTCCCTATGACTTTGGCTACTTTGCTTTTGTTTACAACAAAGAGAAGTTGGCAAACCCGCCGAAGAGCTTGAAAGAACTGGTTGAGCTGCGAGATGATCTTAAGGTTATCTACCAAGACCCACGTACATCAACACCAGGTCAAGGCATGATGCTTTGGATGAAGTCGGTATACGGTGATGAAGCGACAGCAGCATGGAAGAAGCTTGCTCAGAAAACAGTGACTGTAACCAAAGGTTGGTCTGAAGCTTATTCTATGTTCCTAGAAGGTGAGTCGGATTTAGTGTTGTCTTACACAACGTCTCCGGCTTACCACATTATTGCTGAGAGCGATTCTAAGTACGCAGCAGCAAGCTTCGAAGAAGGGCATTACACTCAAGTTGAAGTGGCCGCTAAAGTTAAAGGCAGTAAGAACGAGAAACTGGCTGATGATTTTATGGCGTTTATCCTAAGTAATGAATTCCAATCGGCGATGCCAACAGGCAACTGGATGTACCCAGTGACCGATATTGAGCTTCCAAAAGGGTTCGAGCAACTTACGGTTCCTCAGAAAGCGCTAAGCTTCACGCCTGAAGAAATTGCCGCTAAGCGCAAGCCTTGGATCCGAGAGTGGCAGAGCGCACTTACTTTTTAACTTACTATTTAAAAAATGAGCTTTCTAACGTACTTTAAAAAAACTAGCTTTCTGTATTTAAAGGTTCATTCGTTATGTTTGGAGTGAACCATTTACGGTAAAAAATCAATTTATGATAAAGAAAACACCTAAGGTCGGGATCTGGGTTGCGATACTCATTACCGCCTTCGTGGTTTCAGCAGTTGGGGCATTGCTTAGCAATGCCCCTTCTCTTGATATCAGCCAAGTATGGTCCGATCCCTACTATTGGCATGTAACGAAATTCAGCTTTTATCAAGCGACACTCTCAACAGTGCTGAGTGTTGGCTTTGCTATACCTATTGCTCATGCGCTGTGCCGTAGACAATTTTTTGGACGCGCTTTGTTGTTAAGGTTGTTCGCGTCCACCTTAGTCCTGCCGGTGTTAGTCGGTGTATTTGGCTTACTTGCGATCTATGGTAATAGTGGTTGGTTAGCTAAGTTTTTGGCGAACTTCGATATTGAACTGCCATTTTCGATTTATGGCTTGAATGGTATTTTGTTGGCGCATGTTTTCTTTAACTTGCCTTATGCTAGTCGTTTACTTTTGCAAGCGTTAGATACTGTGCCTGCCGAGCAGCATAAACTCTGTGCTCACTTAGGCATGAGCCATTGGAATAAATTTAAATGGGTTGAATGGCCGAGGCTAAGGCAGCAATTACCGCATGTGTGTGGCTTAGTGTTCATGCTGTGCTTCACCAGCTTTGCTACCGTGATGGCGTTGGGTGGTGGTCCGAAATCGACCACCATTGAGCTCGCCATCTATCAAGCAATCAAATTCGACTTTGACCTGCAGGCTGGCGCGCTACTTGCGATATGGCAAATGCTGCTGTGTGGAGTGCTCGCGGTCAGCATTCAACGCCTATCGAAACCTATTTCTGTGACGGCCAGCCAGTTGGCGGAAGAGAAATATTTGGTTAAGGACAGCTGGTGGTCAAAAGCTTGGGACAGCTTCTGGATCATCATAGTCTCAATGCTGGTATTGCCGCCATTAGCTATGGTTATCGTCAGTGGTATTAACTCGCAAGCACTGACAGTACTCAGTAGTGAGCCGTTTTGGGCGGCATTAATGACCTCGGTTAAAGTCGCGTCATTAGCAAGTGTTATCGCGGTTGGTATTGGTATCGCGATACTACTGACCAGCAGAGCATGGCGCTTACAGAATAAGAACTTTCGAGCCGATAAAATCGAGCTGATTGGCACTATTATCTTAGTCACTCCGGGGCTAGTGATCAGTACGGGTATCTTCCTACTATTACGCTCATTTACCGATGTGTTCAGCTTGGCTTTCTTTATCGTGATTGCCGTCAACAGTTTAATGGCACTGCCTTACGTAATTAAAACCTTAGCTCAACCTATGCTGCATTTGTCTCAGCAGTACCAGTATGTGTGTGCAAGCTTAGGAATGACAGGATTCACTCGCTTTAGGTTGGTGGAGTGGCGCGCATTACGTAAGCCGATGGCGCAAGCCTTCTCGATCAGCTTTATGCTGGCGATGGGCGACTTAAGTGCGATTGCCTTATTTGGTAGCCAAGACTTTAGAACACTGCCTTTGTACCTATTCCAATTGCTAGGCAGCTATCAGATGGAAGCCGCAGCCGTTGTTTCGGTTAGTCTGCTGCTGTTGAGTGTGGGCAGTTTTAGCTTCATTGAATTTTTATTTACTCGAACCTCAAATCTCAATGCTAAAAAGTTAAGGAACCGATGATGTTAGTGATGAAAGATGTGGATTACCACTATCACCAAGAGTTGTTTAGTTTTGATTTCCAAGCTGAGCAGGGCGATATTGTTGCTCTGATGGGACCAAGTGGTGCGGGTAAATCAACGCTACTTGCATTGGTTGCTGGGTTTATTGAGCCGACATCGGGTGAGATCTCGGTGGCAGGACAATCATTGATTGGCAAAGAAGCGCACCAACGCCCGCTGGCGATGTTGTTCCAAGAACACAACCTATTTGCTCACCTCACGGTGCGTGAAAATATTGGCTTAGGCTTGCATCCGGGGTTAAAGCTTACGGCAACCCAAAAGCTCGACGTTGAGCAAGCGGCTGCGCAGGTGGGTGTAGCGGAGTACTTAGATAGGCTGCCTGAACAATTATCCGGCGGTCAACGCCAGCGTGTCGCACTAGCGCGTTGTTTTGTTCAACCACACGATATTTGGTTACTTGATGAACCTTTCTCTGCGCTTGACCCTTTGCTACGCGAAGAGATGTTGAGCTTGGTAAAACGATTAGCGGCAGAGCGCAACATCACCGTCTTGATGGTGACACACCACTTAGGTGACGCTCGCAGTATTGCGAACAAGTTTGTGTTTGTCGCATTGGGGAAGGTGTTGGTTGAAGACTCAATAGCCGAGCTTACCGCTGACCACCCACAACCAGAACTCAGTTCGTTTGTGAAAGCGGGTGAGTGATAGTTTTGATATTGAATGTGTTTTGATACTGAATACACCGAAAACAAAAAGACCTAGCATGCGCTAGGTCTTTTATTATCTTACAGAGTAAAGCAACAAAGATTAGTCTTCTAGCTTTAGCTCTTTTAAGATTTGGAAGATCTCACGAGAAGCCTTTGCTGGCTTGTTCGCTGATTTCTCTTTGTTAGCTTGGCGAGCTAGCTGACGAAGACGCTGACGGTCTGCTTCAGGGTACATGTCCATGACTTCTGAAATGGCAGCATCGCCTTCAGCAACAACACGATCACGCAGTTGCTCAAGCTTGTGCAGCTCAGCTGTTGCTTGTGAGTGTTTATTACGTACTTTATCCAAAGCCGCCTGAATTGGCTCTGGATCGACATTGCGCATTACTTTACCAATGTATTGAAGTTGACGACGCTTCGCTTCATTTTTAAAGCGTTGTGCATCTTTAATCGCTTGTGCCAAATCTTCAGACAGCGGAAATTTGTCTAATACAGAAGGCTTTAGACCAACAAGCTCTTCTCCCAGCTTTTGCAGGGCATCCATGTCCGTTTTCATTTCTGTCTTACTTACCCAGATGATTTCTTCTTCTGGTTCCCATGGGGCTTTTTGGTTTTTGCGAGCCATCTTTTCTGCCTATGTCACTATCTCAAACGAATATATTGCCTATTTTAGCAAGAATCTTGGGGAGAAAGCGAAATTCTTGTTATCCTACGTAATATTGACCTGAAAAATTAGAATAGATATGGATGTAAAACAGCAAGTCGCCCAGCAAAGAGTTGAACTAGAAGCCGCAGTAGCTAAAGCGTTGGATATGGCATCAGTGAGTGCAGACGCAGCTGAGGTCGCTATTACTAAGTCAACGGGTTTAAGTGTTTCAACACGTATGTGTGAAGTGGAAAACGTTGAATTTAATAGTGATGGTGCGCTAGGTATTACTGTTTATCGCGGCCAGAAAAAAGGCAGCGCATCTACATCTGATCTGAGTGAAAAGGCCATTGCTCAAACAGTAGCGGCTGCGCTTGATATCGCTCAGTACACTTCTGAAGACCCATTTGCAGGTCCTGCAGCAAAAGAATACATGGTAAAAGAAATTCCAGACTTGGATCTTTTCCACCCTGATGAACCAAACCCTGATTATGCTGCTGAGATTGCGATTGCTGCTGAGAAGCAAGCGTTAGCTTATAGCGATAAGATCAAACAGAGTGATGGCGCAAGCTACGACAGCCATTATGGTGTTAAGGTTTATGGTAACAGCCATGGCTTACTAGCAAGCTACGCTTCGAGTCGCCATAGCACGAGCTGCTGTGTGATTGGACAAGGCGCTAACGGTGAGATGGAGCGAGACTACAGCTACACCGTTGCACGTCACCGTGATGAGCTATGGACGCCTGAGCGCGTAGGTCAAGAAGCAGCAGAAAAGACCATTAGCCGTTTGGATGCGAAAAAGCTACCAACAGGCCAATACCCAATTATGTTCGCTAACGATGTTGCTACTGGCCTGATTGGTCACCTTGTGATGGCAATCAGTGGTGGTAATCTTTACCGTAAATCCTCTTTCTTATTGGATCATCTAGGACAGAAAATTCTACCGGATTGGTTCAATATATCAGAGCGTCCTCATATCCTGCGTGGCTTGGCTTCGAGCCCATTTGATAGCGAAGGTGTTTACACTCAAGATCGCGAAATCATCACTGATGGCGTGTTAGCAACTTACCTGCTAACGAGCTATGCCGCACGTAAAATGGATATGACACCAACAGGTCATGCTGGTGGTATTCATAACTGGTTCGTTAAATCGACCGGTCAAAACTTTGATCAGATGCTAAAAGAGCTAGGTACAGGCTTCTTAGTGACGGAAGTGATGGGCCAAGGCGTTAATACCGTAACGGGTGATTACTCTCGTGGCGCTGCGGGTTTCTGGGTTGAGAACGGAGAGATCCAATACCCAGTATCGGAAGTGACGATTGCGGGTAACCTAAAAGACATGTTTACTCAGATTGTAGCGGTTGGTAACGACGTAGAAACACGTTCGCAAATTCAAACGGGTTCTATCTTGCTTGAATCAATGAAAGTTGCGGGTGAGTAATTAGCTCAATTTGCTTCAGTTTAAATCTGGAGCTTAAAACCTGATGTATTAAAAAGGGAGCCGATGGCTCCCTTTTTGTATTCAGCGTATCGTCTTAGATAGGCTATCTGTTTATTCACGCTAGATAAGTATGATTTAAATAAGAATGGTTGCTAAGCCTAAGAACACCGATAGGCCAATAACATCGGTTACTGTGGTCAGTGCCATACCGCCAGCAAGGGCTGGATCGATATTCATTTTCTTCAGCATCACTGGGATAGTTACACCTGCAATACCTGCGACAATCAAGTTAGTCATCATCGCCGCTGAGATGATACCTCCCAGTATCCAGTTACCTTTCCAAGCCACCACTATACCACCAATGATAACGGCCCATAGAACGCCGTTTAGGAAGCCGATGGCCGCCTCTTTGAGTAGCAGTTCGCGTTTGTTACTGTCACCGATATGACCGAGTGCCAAACCACGAATAACCAAAGCAACGGTTTGGTTACCAGCAACACCACCCATTGAAGGTACGATAGTCATCAGTACTGCAATCGCTGCCATTTGGTCGAGCGTTGCTTCAAACATATTCGATACCGATGCTGCAGCAAGTGCCGCGAGTACGTTGGCACCAAGCCACACACTACGACGACGAGCGGACTTTACGACTGGTGCGAAGGTATCTTCGTCATCGTCCATACCCGCCATACTCATCATTGAGTGCTCGGCATCTTCACGGATAACATCAACCACGTCATCGATGGTGATACGACCAACAAGGTGTTGATTGCTATCAACTACTGGCGCTGAAACCCAATTACGACGTTCGAACAGGCTCGCAATATCGGAAGCGCTGGTTTCAACCGCGATCGCTTCGTCGGCATCCTCCATCACTTCGGAAACTGCCACATCAGGCTGAGTCGTTACCAGTGTGGTAAGCGATAGGTTACCGATAAGACGTTCTTCTTCATCAATAACATATAGTGCATCAGTTGCATCGGGCAGTTCGCCACGCATACGCATGTAGCGTAATACAACATCAACATCGACATCACCACGAATCGTGATTACGTCGGTATTCATGATCGCACCCGCTGAATCTTCAGGGTACGACAGGGCGGTTTCAACTAATGCACGATCAACAGAGTCCATTTGAGAAAGGACTTCGCGAGAAACATCATCAGGTAGGCTTCGAAGTACGTACGCGACGTCATCGGTTTCCATGCCTTCGGTTGCTTCTGCTAAGGTCTCAGGTGCCATTTTCGACACAAGAGCATCTTTGACATCTTCGTTTAGTTCATCAAGAATTTCACCGTAGTCTTCTGGATCGGTGAGTTGCCAGAGTACGTCACGACTTTTGCGAGGGGAGGCTTCTAAAAGGTGTGCAATATCTTCAGGTTCCATGTCCTGAAGTTGTCGGCGTACGTGAACAAATCGGCCGTTTTCTAGGGCTTCGCTGACTTCTTGGAGGGTTTGGTGAGCTTGGTCGAATTCTAATTGCTCTGCCATATTTTCCTCCTATCTCATTATTCTAACAATGGTTGGAATAGTAACTTAATTCTGGGGCTTATTTAAATCATAAACTTAGATAGAACTAAGATTTAATATTGGTTGATTCGTTGTTTGAGTCTTAGGCGTTGTGAGTGAAGCGTTTTCGCTACTCACCCTCATCAAACTTGTCTTCAATGAGATGACAGACGGCATCCAGTGCTTGCTGTGAGTCGGTGCCTGCAGCTTGAATAGTAATATGTTGCCCTTGTGCTGATTCCAGCATAAGTAGCCCCATTACGCTGTCTGCTGTCGCTGTTTTGTCTTCTTCGCTATGGATAGTGATGGTTGCATCAAAGCTTTGTGCAAGCTCAACCAACTTTACGGCTGCTCTAGCGTGAAGACCCAAGCGATTTTGGATCAGTACAGTTCGAGTTAATTCCATGGTTAGCCCTGTTGGTGCTTCTCTAGGGAGGCGTGTCTGATTTGGACTTGATGGCCAAGTTGCTCGAAGTACTCACCAATTTTCTGAGTTAGATAAACCGAGCGGTGTTTGCCGCCAGTGCAGCCAATCGCGACCGTCAGGTAACTTCGATTGTTCTTCTCTAACATTGGTAACCACTGTTCAACAAAGCCTTGGATCTGTTGCTTGAGTTCAAGAACTTCTGAGTGTTCTTCAAGAAAAGAGTGAATTGGTGCATCTAGCCCAGTTAGTGGTCGTAGTGCGGGTTCCCAGTGTGGGTTAGGCAAAAAGCGAACGTCGAACACATAGTCGGCATCACTTGGCAGGCCATACTTAAAACCGAAAGATTGAAAGACAATAATCAGCTCTTGCTTCTCTTGACCTTCAACTTTAAATCGAACCTTTTCACTCAATTCGTAGAGGTTGCAGTCGCTACTGTCAATCACAATGCATGCTTGCTCTGCGAGAGGTGTCAGGAGTGTCTTCTCTAAATCAATCGCTTGCTCAAGAGAGAGCTTTTCTTGGCCGATCGATAAAGGGTGAATTCTACGTGTTTCGCTGTAGCGCTTGAGTAACGTCTGCTTGCTCGCATCGAGGAACAAGACGTTCACATCAATATTAGTGGCAGACTCTAGCTGTTCTAGCATCTCTGTAACTAATTGAGGCTCTTTCGGTAGATTACGAATATCAATGCTAACCGCGACGTTTTGATTTATCTCACGTACCGATTCGACAAAGTCGTTGAGCAGGTTTACTGGCAGGTTATCGACACAGTAATACCCCAAGTCTTCAAGGACTCGTAGCGCAACACTTTTACCGGCCCCTGATTGGCCACTAACAACGATTAACCGCATGTTATTGCTCGCAAGTTGGCACTTGAATCATGATGTCGTAAAGCTCTTGATCGCTTTGAGCATTACGCAACTGTTTCAGAGTCTGCTTATCGTTTAGTCGCTCTGCCATACAAGAAAGGGTTTTTAGATGCTCCTTACATTGTTCACTTGGAACAAGCAGGGCAAATAGTAGGTCGACAGGACGGTTATCAATCGCATCAAATTCGATGGGATCTTGGCATTGCAGTAATACAGCAATCGCTTTATCACTGACATTCATACGAGCGTGGGGAATAGCAATGCCATTACCAATACCTGTACTGCCCATTTTTTCACGGCTCAACATGCACTCAAACAGTTCTGTTGAATCTTGACCACAGCTTTCTGCTGCGATCTGACTGATGAGCTCAAGGGCTCTTTTTTTGCTTGTGCATTGGACTGCACTTTTGGTGCAGTCCAATGAAAGTACTTCGCTTAATTGCATGTTAGTGACTACTTAGCTTTTCTTTGTGCTTGTTGAGTTGGCGGACGAGTTTATCAACCAATGAATCAATCGCGGCATACATGCTTTCATCAGTTGCTGTCGCATGGATTTCCCCCTGATTTATATGCAGGGTAGCTTCTGCGATTTGATTGATTTTCTCAACTTTTAAAACAACCTGGACGCTATTTATATGATCAAAGAAGCGCTCAAGTTTGTCGAATTTAGTGTGAACATAGTCTTGCATTGAATCGGTAAGATCAACGTGATGGCCTTGAATATTGATTTGCATAGACTTTCCTTTTCAGTTGGTTGCCTGGCTATGGTTACTAAGTAAATAGCGACTAAATTAGCTTATAGCAGGCGTTTACGCTGACTCGATGGGGCAATGCCCAGAGACTCACGGTATTTCGCTATGGTACGTCTAGCTACCTGAATTCCTTGGTCAGCCAGTAAAGCAGCAATCTTACTATCACTTAGAGGCTTCGCGGTATTTTCCGCTGCGACAAGCTTCTTAATGAGTGCACGAATTGCTGTAGATGAACATTCACCGCCATTGTCAGTGCTGACATGGCTTGAGAAAAAGTATTTGAGTTCGAAGATACCACGTGGCGTGTGCATGAATTTTTGAGTCGTTACACGAGAGATCGTGGATTCGTGCATATCAACGGCTAACGCAACATCATTCAGAACCATTGGTTTCATCGCTTCTTCGCCATGTTCGAAGAAATCACGTTGATGTTCAACAATGCATCGCGCAACTTTGAGTAGCGTCTCATTTCGGCTCTCTAGGCTTTTAATTAGCCACTTTGCTTCTTGCAAATTTGAGCGGATGTATTGATTGTCGGCGCTGTTGCCTTTACTACCCAGATCTGCGTACTGCTGATTCACTTTCAGCTTAGGCACACTATCAGGGTTAATAGTCACTAACCATTTCCCAAGATCTTTGAAGACAGATACATCCGGAACTACATACTCAGTTTCATCCGGAGTAATCTTACTGCCAGGGCGAGGGTCCAGCTGTTGAATCAGTTGCAAAACTTCACGTAGTTCTGCTTCTTTCAATTTGGTTTCTTTGATAACCAGTTTGTAATCACGGTTGCCGAGTTGGTCGATATGGCTAGTAAGTACTAACTTAGCTTCGTTGAGCCAAGGAGTATCTTGGGGGAAAGTTGCCAGTTGCAGTAACAAGCAATCTTGCAGATTTACTGAGCCGACACCTAGTGGGTCAAACTGCTGAATTCGTTTACGTACGGCTTCAATTTCATCAAGCTCGATCTCTTCATTGTCGAAGTTTTCAAGGATGTCTTCACAAGTTACAGTGAGGTAGCCATAGTCATCGATGGCATCTATTAATGCAAAAGCGATGCTTCGGTCGGTGTCAGTGAATGGTGTTAAGTCGAGTTGCCAAAGTAGGTAATCGTGTAGGCTTTGAGTGGTTTCGCCTTGATAAACCGGCATGTCGTCATCAATCGCAATACCCGTATTACCGGTGTTTGCGCTGTAGACGTCTTCCCAAGTTGTGTCGATTTCCAGTTCGTTGCCAATCTCTGATTTTTCGATTAAGTCTGAGCTATCAGGTAAGTCTTGCTCTGTGGCTTCAACTGTTTCTTTTTCGTCACTGCTAGGTTTTTCTTCCGATGTTGGCGTATCTTCATTGCCTTCTTCGACATCGAGTAGTGGGTTAGATTCAAGTGCTTCTTGAATCTCTTGTTGCAAATCTAAAGTAGACAATTGCAACAAACGAATCGCTTGCTGCAATTGAGGAGTCATTGCTAACTGTTGGCCTAGCTTAAGTTGTAATGAGGGTTTCATTCAGTGTGACTTACCTAGTTATTATTCTTAGAACTCTCGATACTCTCTATATAATCATAGACGGAATTGTTCGCCTAGATAAACTTGTTTAACTTGTTCGTTATTGAGAACATCTTCAGGAGTACCTTCAGCGATCAGGTGCCCTTGGCTTACGATGTAAGCTTTTTCACATACGTCTAGTGTTTCACGAACGTTGTGGTCGGTAATCAAAACGCCTAAGCCACGATCGCGTAGGTGAACAATGATTTTTTTGATATCGATAACTGAGATCGGGTCAACACCTGCGAACGGTTCATCTAATAGAATGAACTGCGGATTCGCTGCTAGTGCTCGAGCAATCTCAACACGACGACGCTCACCACCCGACAGAGCCATACCATTACTGGTGCGGATATGTTGGATGTGGAACTCTTCTAGCAGGTCTTCTAGTTTATCTTGGCGCTGTTCATTAGTCATTTCATCACGGGTTTGTAAAACCGCCATGATGTTGTTTTCTACTGACAACTTACGGAAAATAGAAGCTTCTTGAGGCAGGTAACCAATACCAAGACGAGAACGGCTGTGCATTGGCAAGATACTGATATCTAGATCGTCAATACTGATGGTGCCTTCATCACGCGCAACTAAACCGACAATCATGTAGAAAGACGTGGTTTTACCTGCACCGTTTGGTCCAAGCAGACCGACGATCTGACCGGATTCTACTTGCAGGCTCACATCGGTAACAACTTTACGCTTGCTGTAGGTTTTTGCTAGGTTTTTTGCTTTAAGAACAGCCATAGTTTACTTATTCACTTCCGCTGGTTGTAATACCGTTGATACACGCTCGCTACTATCACTATCAGCAACCAGTTTTTGAGAAGCAATCTGGTAAGTAATCTTAGAGCCACGGATGATGCTGCCATCTTGAGATAGCATCGCATTCTTGGTCATGATCAGTCTGTCAGCAACAAGCTGGTAATGTAAGTCGTCAGCTTCACCGTAGAGTGTCTTACCGTCGTCAGTAAGCTGAGAGAAGGTTGCTGGCTTACCGAAGCCTTGAATCTCTTCAATCTCACCATTTACGGCGTTACGAGTAACAATAACCTTATCGGCATTGATGTTGATGCTGCCTTGTTTAAGGTTCACATCACCAAGGAAAGTTACTTGGTTACTTTTCATATCCAATTGCTGGCTGTCTGAGTCAATGTAGACAGGTTGCTCGCTATCCGAAGACAGAGCATAGACATTAGGTGCCGCAAGGGTCAAAGCGAATAAACTAAGGTGTAAGAGTTTCATATCTACCTTGAACAGAATTAAAGAGGGTCGCATTGTTGGTACCGAAGTTACCTTTCATTGCTTGCCCCTCAGTTTCAAAAAATGTACCGATCATATGGACCGGAGTCTCTGAATAAAAATCTCGGCTAGGCAGCTCAACAACCATTTTATCTGTGGTCATTGTATCGAAGCTGGCTTCTGGCAACAGATTCTTTGCCACGACGTTGTCATAAAAAGTGACAACTTGATTCTCATCCATAATCGCGCGATCAGCGGTGACTTGCCATTCAATCGTGTGCCCTTCACGGAATACCGAAAGAACTGGGTTTTGAAAGTGCGTATCGCCAACCACTGAGTAGTGTTCTAAATACGTCGATTCAACCTGATAGCTACGAATACCGCTTTCGTCGTAGCTAATGTTGTTTAGACTTTTGCCACTAAACGCGGGTAGCTCCAAATTTGGAGCTACTTGTATCGTTGATGTTTGCTCTTTGTCGTACAGGTAATAGGTCGACCAAGAGGCAATAAATATTAGTATTAAATAGATAATACGAGTAAAACTCATATGCTTAAACCTTTATGCATGTCGAGTTCATTTCTTGCTTGTAAAATAAGGTCGCAGACTTCACGTACCGCGCCATGCCCACCTTTAATGATTGTCACGTAGTTTGCACGCTTTGCAAGTAGTGGGTGACCATCTGCTACACAGACCTTCAAGCCAACTTTTTCCATCACAGGCCAGTCGATCAGATCATCGCCGATATAACCCGTATTTTCAGGATTCACTGAAAGCTTATCGCAAATATCTTGGTATGCCTTAACTTTATCGTCTTGACCTTGATAAATCAGCTTAATGCCGAGAGCAGTCATTCGATTTTCAACAATTTGAGACTTACGGCCAGTGATGATCGCGATTTCAATGCCAGCATTCATCAGTGACTTAATGCCGTAACCGTCACGAGTATGGAAGGTCTTCAGCTCTTCACCGTTGTTGCCCATGTAGATACGACCATCAGAGAATACGCCATCGACATCGCAAATTAGGAGTTTGATGTCTTTTGCTATTGCAAATACACCTGAGTCAACAGTGCCGTATAGAGTTTCGACTGTCTGTGTCATTACATTACTCCAGCTTTCAATAAATCATGCATGTTTAGGGCGCCAACTAGTTTGCCATCTTGGCATAGCATCAAGCCATTGATGCTCTTCGCTTGCATTAAGTTTAACCCCTCAACTGCAAGCATGTTTGGATCGGCAACGGTAGGATTTAGCGTCATCACATCGCCAATTTGAGTATTATGGATATCAACGCGTTTATCTAAGATACGGCGTAAATCACCATCGGTAAAAATACCGGCCATTTGACCATCTTGCCCAACGATAGCCGTCATGCCTAAGCCTTTTTGAGAGATCTCTAACAGAGCGTCTCTTACTAATGCATCCGGAGCAACAATAGGAAGTGCATCGCCTGTGTGCATGATGTCGTCTAATTTCAACAGCAGTTGACGACCTAAAGCGCCGCCTGGATGAGACAGAGCAAAATCTTGAGCGGTAAAGCCTCGAGCCTGTAAAAGTGCAACGGCTAGTGCATCACCCATCACCAAAGTAGCAGTAGTGCTAGTTGTTGGCGCTAAGCCCAGTGGACATGCTTCTTCTGGTACTGAAATTTGTAAATGGATATCAGACAAGGTCGCCATGTTCGATGCTGGCTTACCTGTCATGCTGATGATCTTAATGTTCAAACGCTTTAATACTGGGAATAGGCTTAGGATTTCTCCCGATTCGCCTGAGTTGGATATTGCGATCACAATATCACCAGGTTCGATCATGCCTAAGTCGCCATGTGCAGCTTCTCCTGGGTGTACAAAGAAAGCCGATGTCCCGGTACTTGCCAATGTGGCTGCGATTTTATTGCCAATGTGGCCTGATTTACCCATGCCCATCACAACGACTTTGCCTTTGTTGTTTAGGATAAGGTCGCAAGCTTTACAAAAATCATCATTAAAATATTGGTCTAATTGAGTGAGACCTGCAACTTCGGTTTCCAAAACTTGTTTTGCGACACTGCGGTAATCAAATGGCTGAGACATCAAATACTCCAAGTACGGGAAGTTAAATCAACAATTAAGCCGACATGTTCATTAGTAGGTAACTTTGGTAGACAACAAATGTTACGATTAACACGCCGCCTTCAATACGATTCACGCTACGAGATTTCCCTAGTGCCATGACCACAAGCAGTAGCGATACGCCCAGCATTACCCAGAAGTCGCGACCCATCGCAAACTCGCTCAAGATCGAAGGGTTTAGGATGCCCGGGATACCCATAACAGCAAGGATGTTGAATACGTTTGAACCAATGATATTGCCCACGGCCATATCATCTTCACCTTTCATAACACCGGCTAGTGATGCTGCAAGCTCAGGCAGACTAGTACCTACGGCAATGATGGTTAGACCAATCACAAGGTCGCTCATGCCAAAGTATTTCGCGATGATTACCGCATTATCAACCAGCATATCAGCAGCTAAAGGCAGGATGATCAGACCAATCACCACCCACATTGCGGCTTTAGGGTTGCTTACGCCCTCTGGGATTTCTGATTCTTGCTCGTCAAGGAAGGCATCACCGTTCTTTTTCTCACTGCGGCTGATTTGTAGCATGGCAAACAAGAAAGCGCCGAAAAGAACAAATAACAACACGCCTTCGTAGAAACCCAAATGGTTATCCCAAAGCAGTGCGCCAGCTAATAAAGTGACACCTATCATCAAAGGTAGTTCACGACGAATTACGCCTGAGCTGATTGATAGCGGCTTGATAAGGGCTGTAATACCTAAAATTAGTGCGATATTGGCGATGTTTGAGCCTAATACGTTACCTACAGCGGTATCGGTTTTGCCATCAAGCGCTGCTGTAGCTGAAACCATCATTTCAGGAGCCGAAGACCCCATTGCTAAGATCGTCATACCGATAACTAGTGGTGAGATACCGAAGTTGCGAGCAAGAGCAGCGGCACCGTAAACCAGCTTATCTGCACTCCACACCAAAAAACCTAGACCGATAATAAGAAACGCAATCGCTTCAAGCATGATGATTCCTAAAAAATTAATAAAAACGGAGAATTAACCGCTAATTTTGACCTGTTGCTAGATAAAAGGGAAGTCACTCGGCAAATTAATTACCAGTTAGCTGGCAAGAAAGAGAGCTCAATAGATAATTTTCTAATGCTTTCAAATCCCTGCATAGATTCCTGTTTAATATGAATTAATTGAACAGTGCTTTTAATTCTAAAGTAGACTCATTATTATTGCAGCCATAATTGGCGTTTTTTAAAGCAAGGAAACAACAAAAATATGTTGAACACTGAGCTTGTGAAAGTTAAGAACCTCAGCTTCTCACGCGGTGAGCGGGTTATTTTTGATGACATTAGTTTAGAGGTACCTCAAGGCAAAATAACCGCAATCATGGGGCCGTCTGGGATTGGTAAAACAACCTTGCTGCGTTTGATTGGTGGACAATTACTGCCAGATGAAGGCGAAGTTTGGTTTGATGGCGACAATATCCCTGCACTATCACGTCGAAAGCTATATCAAGCACGTAAGAAAATGAGCATGTTATTCCAATCTGGTGCGCTTTTTACGGATCTCAATGTGTTTGATAATGTGGCGTTTCCGCTGCGAGAGCACACTGAACTTAATGAAAAATTCATTCGTACCATCGTATTACTTAAGCTTGAAGCGGTAGGCTTACGAGGTGCGGCGCAATTAATGCCAAGTGAGTTGTCCGGTGGTATGGCGAGACGAGCGGCGTTGGCTCGTGCGATCGCATTGGATCCAGAGCTTATCATGTACGATGAACCGTTTGTTGGCCAAGACCCAATTACTATGGGTGTATTGGTCGAGCTGATTCGTAATCTTAATCAAGCTTTGGATTTAACCTCTATTATCGTTTCTCACGATGTGCCTGAGGTAATGAGTATTGCTGATTGGGTTTACTTAATGGCTGATGGAAAAGTTATTGCATCTGGTTCACCTGACGATCTGTACAACAACAGTGATCCTCGAGTGCAACAATTTTTGCAAGGTGAAGCAGATGGCCCTGTGCCATTTAGATTCCCAGCAAAGAGCCTAGAAAAGGATTTGTTTTAATATGATTGTTAAAACTATTGTGGGTGTCGGTAAGCGCACACTTGCGGTCTGTGAGTCATTTGGTCGAGCAAGCCTAATGTTATTTGGGGCTTTATTTGGCATTCCGAGACTAAAAAATTTCCCTTTATTAGTTAAACAACTTTATAGCGTTGGCGTTCAGTCATTGGCTATCATCTTAGTTTCGGGTCTGTTTATTGGCATGGTGCTTAGCCTGCAAGGTTATGTGGTGTTAATCGACTACGGAGCTGAGGGTAACCTTGGTCAAATGGTCGCGCTTTCATTGTTACGTGAGTTGGGCCCAGTGGTGACAGCGCTACTATTTGCAGGCCGCGCAGGTTCAGCGTTAACGGCTGAAATCGGCTTGATGAAAGCAACGGAACAGATCTCTAGCCTAGAAATGATGGCTGTAGATCCTATTAAACGCATTATTGCGCCACGTCTTTGGGCTGGTCTTATCTCAATGCCACTGCTCGCTATGATCTTCATGGCGGTCGGGATTTGGGGGGCTCAGATAGTTGGTGTTGATTGGAAAGGGATTGACCACGGTAGCTTCTGGTCTGCCATGCAGTCTTCAGTTGAGCTTGGCCGAGATATTGGTAACAGCATGATCAAATGCATGGTCTTCGCTATCACAGTCACTTGGATCGCACTTTTTAATGGTTATGATGCAGTACCGACTTCAGAAGGTATTAGTCAGGCAACCACACGCACTGTAGTGCACTCTTCTCTGGCGGTACTAGGGCTAGATTTTGTTCTTACCGCATTGATGTTTGGGAATTAATCATGCAACAAACTCGAAAATTAGAATTATGGGTCGGCACCTTTGTTATTGCCGGAATTTGCGCAATCTTAATCATGATCTTTCAAGTCGCTGACGTAAAAGGCATTGGTTCGAACCATACTTACAATCTAAAAGCGACCTTTGACAACATTGGTAGCCTAAAAGTTCGTTCTCCAGTGAAGGTGGGTGGCGTCGTTGTTGGTCGAGTTAAAAGCATTGAGCTTGATACCGAGAGCTACCTTCCTGTCGTTGAATTGTCTATTGATGGGAAGTACTCACAATTTCCAGATACCTCTAGTGCGCAAATCTTAACGTCTGGATTAATCGGTGAGCAGTACATCAGCTTGGTTCCGGGCTTCATTTTTGACGATGAAGAAATGTTGGTTGATGGTGATTCTATCGAAGACACCAAATCGGCATTAGTATTAGAAGATTTGATTGGACAAGTGCTGTATAGCGTTGGTGGCTCTGATGATAGCGAAGCTAAGGAGTAGGCACATGTTAAAGACGAATAAATTATTGAAGACTAATAACTTTTTGAAGATATGGTTTCTGACAGTCGTCGCTTTTCTGATGTCGGCTCAAGCTTTTGCTGCAGAAGCGATTGATCGTACTCAGCCGTACCAGATGATGACTCAAGTAGCAGAAGTTGCATTTGATCGTTTGAAGAGTGAACAAGACAACATCCACCAAGACCCAGAATTATTGAAGGTCATTGTGGAAGAAGAGTTGATGCCTTATGTGAACGCACAATATGCAGCACTTAAGTTACTTGGACCGAACTTGAAAGGCGCGGATAGAAAAGACGTGGGCGTGTTTATCGATTCCTTCCGTAAATACCTGGTTTCTTCTTATGCCCAAGTGCTGACTCAATACACAGATCAGACGATTGAATTTGGTCCAGAACCAAAAATCAAAGCGGATAGCCGTATTACCAGTATCAAGGTCGATATCATCGATACGCCGCGACCAAACATCAAGCTTGAATTTAAGCTTCGCAAAGACAAAAAGTCTGGCGAGTGGAAGGCCTTTGATATGGTTGCCGAAGGTATTAGCCTGTTGTCGAGCAAGCAATCGGAGTGGAATACTAAGATTCGTCAAGAAGGCATCTTACAAGTTGCTGACGAACTAGAGAAATTAGCCGCACAACCGATTCGTTTTGAGAGTAACAAATAATGAGCCATTCTCAATGGCAAGCACTAAGCTCTAAAGAATATCAGCTGCTCGGTGATATTGACCGAGACAGTGTCCCTGCAATCTGGCGTATATTGGAAAAGTGGCAAACAACGGAATCGAGCGTTGAAATTGACCTTAGCCATATAAATCGAGTCGATTCAGCAGGAATGGTGATGCTAATTCACTTATTAGAGCATGCAAAAAATCAAAACTGTCATATAATGCTCAGTTTCGTGCCAGAACAATTGAGAACGTTGTTCCAATTGAGCAATATCCAGCCAATGATGGCAGAACACATAAAAAATTAGGCAGGAGCTATTTGTGGACAGCACAAAAGTACAAGAATTATTAGCAGAAGCACTGAACCTTCAGGAAATTTTCGTGAAAGGTGAAGGCAGTCATTACGAAGTTGTTGCGGTTGATCCATGTTTTGACGGCATGAATCGAGTTAAGAAGCAGCAACTAATCTACGGCCCACTAATGGAATACATTCAACGCAATGATATCCATGCTCTTTCTATTAAGGCTTTCACGCCGGAAGAGTGGGAACGTGATAAGAAACTGATGTCACTTTAAGGTTTATGATGGAAAAGTTTCGAGTTATTGGATCGGATAAGCCGCTAAGCGGTGAAGTGACGATCTCAGGCGCAAAAAATGCAGCGCTACCAATCTTATTTGCTTCAATTCTTGCTGAAGAGCCAGTGGAAGTGAGTAATGTTCCTCACCTACGTGACATCGATACTACGATGGAATTGCTTAAGCGTTTAGGCGCAAAAGTATCACGTAACGGTAGTGTTCATGTTGATGGCAGCGAAATTAATGAATTTTGTGCGCCTTACGATTTAGTGAAAACAATGCGTGCTTCTATCTGGGCTTTAGGTCCTCTAGTGGCTCGTTTTGGTGAAGGTCAAGTGTCACTTCCAGGCGGTTGTGCAATTGGCGCTCGACCTGTTGATTTGCATATCCATGGCCTAGAGCAACTAGGTGCGACCATTAAGTTGGAAGATGGTTATGTGAAAGCAATTGTTGATGGCCGTCTGAAAGGCGCGCACATAGTGATGGATAAAGTAAGTGTGGGTGCCACCATTACTATCATGTGTGCAGCAACGCTAGCGGAAGGAACAACAGTACTCGATAACTCAGCGCGTGAGCCTGAGATTGTTGATACGGCTGACTTCCTAAACAAACTAGGTGCTAAGATCTCTGGCGCAGGTACAGATACGATTACTATCGAAGGCGTTGAACGTCTTGGTGGTGGTCAACACTCTGTAGTTGCTGACCGTATTGAAACAGGTACTTTCCTGGTTGCTGCTGCTGTTTCTGGCGGTAAAGTGGTTTGTCGCAACACCAACGCTCATCTTCTTGAAGCTGCCTTAGCGAAGCTTGAAGAAGCGGGTGCGAAGGTTGAAACGGGAGAAGACTGGATCAGCCTTGATATGACGGGTCGTGAACTGAAAGCGGTGAAAATCGTAACAGCACCTCACCCTGGTTTCCCGACCGACATGCAAGCACAGTTTACTCTGCTTAACATGATGGCGAAGGGCAGTGGTGTTATCACTGAGACTATCTTTGAAAACCGCTTTATGCACATTCCTGAGTTACAGCGAATGGGTGCAAAAGCGGAAATCGAAGGCAACACGGCTATCTGTGGTGAAACGGAAAAACTGAGCGGCGCTCAAGTAATGGCAACGGACCTTCGCGCATCTGCGAGCCTTGTTATCGCTGGCTGTATAGCTCAAGGCGAAACTATCGTTGACCGTATTTATCACATCGATCGTGGCTACGATAAGATTGAAGATAAACTGTCAGCCTTAGGCGCAAACATTACACGATTTAGTGAGTCGAACTAACCTAGGTTAGTGGGTTCATGAATTAGTAAGATGAAAACATAAAAGTCGGAACCTTGGTTTCGGCTTTTTTATAGTTGTATTTGCCGCAAGTAAATCTATTGCTCATTTTTGCATGAATAGATGAATTAACTTGGCGGTCGGTGAGGAACAAAATGATAGCAATATTACGTATTTTCGCAGTGGCGATATTTGCGATTCTTATGTTTGTATTTGGTTGTGGCTACTGTTTATTAAGTCCACGTAACCCGAAACACGTATTTACCTTTGGCCGTTATTTCGGTCGCATGTCGAAGATCTTCGGCATGAAGCTAGAGCTTCGTATTCCAGAGGATGCCTACTCTCGCGGCCAACATGTTTATGTGGCGAACCACCAAAATAGCTGGGATCTATTCACGATTTCATCAGCGGTAACGCCTAAAGTGGTGACGGTTGGTAAGAAAAGTCTAGTATGGATGCCTCTATTTGGTCAGCTTTACTGGTTGACGGGTAACATCCTCATTGACCGTGCTAACCGCAGTAAAGCGGTAGGTACGATTGATCAGGTCGTGACTAGTCTAAAAGAGAGTGATGTTTCAGTTTGGATGTTCCCTGAGGGCACTCGTTCTCGTGGTCGTGGTCTGCTGCCATTCAAAACAGGTGCATTCCATGCTGCGATTGGTGCTGGCTTACCAATCATCCCCATTGTGTGCAGCTCAACAGGTGGCGTGAAGCTAAACCGTTGGAACAATGGTCACGTGATTGTTGAAATGTTGCCACCAATCAGCACTGAAGGCTACGACAAGTCTAATGTTCGTGAACTGGCTAACCTAGCTCGTGAGCAGATGGCCGCTAAGTTGGAAGAGCTTGATAAAGAAGTGGTTGAGCTCAACAAGAAGTAATTGAGCAAAACGCTGAATAATAAAAAAGGTTGCCAAATGAGCAACCTTTTTTGTATCTGATAAACACTCAGCTTTATGCTCAGACGCTTACTATAGATTTAGGTACTAAAGACTATTTGCGAACTGCAATAGCTTCGATCTCGATACCTACATCTTTTGGCAGACGAGCTACTTCAACACATGAGCGTGCAGGGTAGTTTGCAACGCCGTGCTCATCGAAGAACTTACCGTAAACTTCGTTTACTGTGCCGAAGTCGTTTAGGTCTTTGACGAATACTGTTAGCTTTACGATGTCTTTTACAGTTAGGCCTGAAGCTTCTACAACCGCTTTAACGTTGTCTAGAGATTGGCGAGCTTGCTCTGCGATATCAGTAGATACTTCACCAGTTGCTGGGTTTACTGGGATTTGACCAGAAGTCAGTACCATGTTGCCAAGGTCAACGCCTTGTACGTATGGGCCGATTGCAGCTGGAGCAGATTCTGTGTGAAGTACTTTAGTCATTGGTTTATTCCATCAGTTATTAGATAAAAATCAATTTTCAGTGTGCCTTCAAATTTTGGATAGGTAAAGAGCAAAATACCCCGCATAGGCGAGGTATTTGATAGTTTTTACATTCGGTCAGTGTTGCCGTATGGCGTTATCTTTCTGTCACGATCTCGCGAGAGAATACTTTTTCGCAATACTTACACTTTAATCGAATATCTTCTTTCTTTTCAAAGATCTTAAAGCTGCTTTCAACCGGTTCATTGTGAGTAATACAGTTGGTATTTGGACACTCGAAAACGTCGTTGATTTGATCAGGAAGTTCTAGGGGGAGCTTCTTAACTACTTCGTAATCTTCGATTTGGTTCACTGTTGCATGAGGTGCGTAAAGAGCCAGCTTGCTCGCCTGTTCTTCGGTGATAAACACATTCTCAATCTTGAGTAGGTCTTTCCCGCCTAGTGCAGAAGACGGCAGATTTAGGCCAATGGTCACGCGCTGGTGAGAGTTGTGCATGTCGAACAGTTTTAGCACCTTGATCCCGATGTTAGCTGGGATGTGGTCGATAACAGTACCGTTTCTGATTGCTTCAACTTTTAATTGAGTCTCTTTAGACATGATATCTTTCCTCTACAGCGTTTCGTTAAGAACAAGGGCTAGCAATGCTTCACGAGCGTAAACACCATTCTCTGCTTGCTGGAAGTAGTAAGCGTAAGGTGTTTTATCGACATCGACAGTAATTTCATCAACACGCGGAAGAGGGTGTAGCACCTTCAGATTATCACGTGCATTTTCTAACAGAGCAGCCGTTAGGATGTATGCTGACTTGATATGTGCGTATTCTGACTCATCGAAGCGCTCCTTTTGAACTCGAGTCATGTACAAAACATCAAGCTCAGGAATGACATCTTCCATGTCCGTCAATAGTTGGTACTTGATTCCCGCTTCATCAAGCTCTTCGCAAATGTAGTCTGGCATCGCTAGAGCTTCTGGAGCCACGAAGTAGAAACAGATGTTGTCGAACTTCGCTAGTGCTTGCGTCAACGAGTGAACCGTACGGCCGTACTTAAGGTCACCAACGAATGCAACGTTTAGGTTGTCGAGGCGACCTTGTGTCTCAGCGATAGAGAATAGGTCTAATAACGTTTGTGTTGGGTGTTGGTTTGCGCCGTCACCTGCGTTAATAACAGGTACACCGTTTGAGAACTCAGAAGCCAGACGCGCTGCGCCTTCTTGAGGGTGACGCATCACGTAAGCATCAACGTATGAAGAGATAACCTGTACCGAGTCCGCTAACGTTTCGCCTTTCTTTGCCAAAGAAGTGTTACCACCACTGTCGAAACCAATCACATCACCACCGATGCGTTGAATCGCAGTTTCAAAAGAGAGACGAGTTCGCGTAGAAGGTTCGAAGAAGCAACTGGCAACCACTTTGTTCTTGATGAGTTCTGGGTTTGGTTCAGCCTTTAGCTGACCTGCCGTTTGAACAATTAATTCTAGCTCTTCACGAGAAAGCTCTGGAATTGAGATGATGTGCTTTTGATAGAGCGAATTCGCCATGATCTTCTTCCCCACAATAATGTATTGGCCATAAAAAAGCCCCCCATAATGGGAGGCTTTAAAAAAGTGCTGAAAAGCAGAATAGACGGCCTGGTAAGCATCTTAGCTTACGAGCAATATTTGGTGTTTCCACAATATTATTATGTGTTATCACAATATTGGTTGGCGTCATTTTCACTACTCTCAGACAAATTGCTGAGAATTATACGCTTTCAATTTGTGAGCGCAAGCGATTACATCAAGCTTTTGTTTACTTTCAATATTCGCTATTGGCCCAGTGTCGCAACCATTACCGCTTTGATGGTGTGCATGCGATTCTCTGCTTCATCAAACACAATTGAGTAATCCGATTCAAAGACTTCGTCAGTGACTTCTAAACCGTTCATTCCATACTTGTCTGCGACTTGCTGGCCGATTACGGTTTCATTGTTGTGGAAAGCAGGTAAGCAGTGCATGAATTTCACTTGAGGGTTCCCCGTCAGCTTAATAACATCCATATTCACTTGGTAAGGCGTCATAACAGCAACACGTTCGTCCCAAGCTTCTGGCGCCTCGCCCATCGAAACCCAAACATCGGTGTAAAGGAAATCACAGCCTTTTACGCCTTCAGCAACGTCTTCTGTCAGCGTGATTTTGGCACCTGTACTTTGCGCGATAGCTTGGCACTCTTCAACGAGCTGCTCTTCCGGCCAAAAAGCTTTTGGAGCGACAAGGCGAATATCCATGCCCATCTTCGCCGCACCGACTAACAGAGAGTTACCCATGTTATTGCGTGCATCGCCTAGATAAGCAAAGCTTATTTGGTGCAGATGTTTTCCGCGGCCATGCTCAAGCATAGTGAGGAAATCAGCCAAAATCTGAGTAGGGTGGAACTCATCGGTTAAGCCATTCCAAACAGGCACGCCCGCATAAGCGCCTAGGTCTTCAACAATACTCTGGCCAAAACCACGATATTCGATGCCATCGTACATACGTCCCAATACACGAGCCGTATCTTTCATTGATTCTTTTTGACCAATCTGAGAACCAGAAGGGCCAAGGTAAGAGACTTGAGCACCTTGATCAAAGGCGGCTACTTCAAAAGCACATCGAGTTCGAGTTGATGCTTTTTCAAAGATCAAAGCGATGTTTTTACCGTTAAGCTTTTTCTGCTCTGTTCCTGCATACTTAGCTTTTTTTAGATCAGCAGACAGATCGAGTAAAAACTGAATCTCTTTAGGAGTAAAGTCGAGAAGTTTTAGAAAGTTACGATTGCGAAGATTAAAGGCCATCTCTCGCTCCTTGCGAATATAGAATCAATGAAGAACTCAGTTAAACATAAAAATGCTATATTTGTGAATATTTATTTTATTTATTTAATAAAAAAGGCCAGTAAATGAATACTGGCCTAGATAAGTTATTGAGTCCGTTTAACTGAGCTCTTTGACTTAGATACCATCTCTTTCGATAGGGCAGCTCATACAGCGTGCGCCGCCACGACCACGGCCTAGCTCGTTGCCAGGAATCGTTAGAACTTCGATACCCGCCTTGTCGTATTTCTCATTGGTGTAAACATTACGCTCATAACCGATCACTGTACCTGGCTTCACCGTCAGCACGTTGTTAGCGTCATTCCACTGTTCACGCTCAGCTTCGTAGTTGTCACCGCCGGTAGTGATGATCTTCAGTTGATCAAGGCCTAGTGCGCCTTCAATCGCTGAGAGGTAGTTTTCAGCTTTTTCGACACGCATTTCGCCATTTTCTTTAGGTGTTAGGCGCCAAGTGTCTAGATCTTTGCGAACAATCTCTGGGTAGACAGAGAAAGTGTCGATATCCATGTGTGTCATCACCGTATCAAGGTGCATACAAGAGCGGTGTTTTGGTAAATCGATAGCAATCACTTCGGTTGCTTGGCCTGATCTGAATAGACTAGCCGCTAGGTTTTCGACACCTTGTGGTTTCGTACGCTCAGAGATGCCAACCAGTACCGCACCTTTACCAATAACCAATACGTCACCGCCTTCAATATTAGCGTTGTCGTAGTGCAGATCTTCATCACCAAAGTACTTAATGAAGTCTTGACCGGCAAACACTGGGTGCCAGCGATAGATAGCACGTAAGTGGTTTGTTTCGCGTTGACGAGCCGGTTTCATCATTGGGTTTAGCGACACACCGCCGTAAACCCAGCATGAGGTATCTCGCGTAAATAGGTGGTTCGGCAGTGGCTCGATAACGAAATCGAGCGGTCGATGCATTTTAGGCAGCATCGATGATGATTTGATAGGAAGCTCAGAGTAGGCCAAGCCACCGAGTAAGATCGTTGCTAGATGTTCATTATCCATTTGAGCAAGGTAGTTTCTTAAGTCACGGGCAAAAGTCGGCCCATAACGGAAATCTGAGATTTGAGTATTCAGCAACCATTCACGAGCCTGAGATACGGCAAGCGTCTCTACGAGCAGGTCATGAAGCAATAGCACTTCTACGTCTTGACTGCGCAGCGTTTCTGCAAAGGCGTCATGTTCTTCACCTGCGGCTTCAACGGCAAGTACATCATCAAATAGAAGATCATGGCAGTTTGAAGGGGTGAGGTGGGTGAGTGCTCTTTCTGGTCTATTTAGGAGAACTCGTCTCAATTGACCGACTTCGGAGCCAACGTACAGCTTACTCATTTTGCATCCTTACTATTAATCCAGTGTCTATTTATGACAAGCTTGTCCGTAATATGCAAGTTTTGCAGATTGAGTTAATGCAAGGTATTTGGCTGATTATTGGTCATAAAATCTGAAATTCTTAACTTTATGCAGATTAAACTCCAATTAACTGGCTATCGAACAGAACAACGTTTTTGAGGATCTATGCTCAATTCATGGCTTGTTAGAATTGAATTTTGCTTATTAATCGTGATTTTTTATTCACTATTATGCACTTTTTGATAACAAGCTGAGGATTTATGCACCCCAAAAGCGGTTTAGCGTATGCACCTAACGTGACTAATCACGCAAGTTTTATTCAATAAGTCCTAAAGTGTCCATAAAAACGAAATGCTAAAATACACGTCAGTTAATAAAATGTTGAAAATTTGTTTCTGTGATTTTGATTTCACTTTTGAATTGATATTGGCTCAGCGATCTCGTGATAAACTTACCTTTCTAGGCCTGATCTGGGTGGCTTTTCTGGACGATCCGTGCCATATTTCGTGGCAATCAAATTTGATCTTTTCATAGTCAACACTCTGGAGCAGACACATGTCTCACGAAGATGAATATCTATCAGTAGCGGAATTAATTGAATTTCAAAAGGAAGAGACTCGCGACATCATTACAGCATTAATTGAAGATGGTAGCGATCCTGAAGCTCTATACGATATCGAGCATCACCTATTTGCTGAAGATTTCGATGTGCTTGAAAAAGCGGTTGTTGAAGCATTCAAAATGGGTTTTGAAGTGCTTGAAGCTGAAGAGACAGAAGACGAAGATGGCAATAAGCTGCTTTGTTGTGATGCAACGATGCAATGTACTCTGAATGCAGAAGCGATCGATGAGCAAGTTGAGAAGCTTGTGAACCTTGCAGAGAAGTTTGACATTATCTACGACGGTTGGGGCACTTACTACGAAGGTGAAGATGCTATCTACCCAGACGAAGATGATGAAGGCGAAGAGTAATTATTTCCCAATTTTAAAAAATGCCAGCCTCGAGCTGGCATTTTTTTACCCTCAGAAAAATAAATGTCTTTATATGCATTCATTCATTATAATGCGGTCAAAATTGATCTAGCTCAAGGAATGATATGCGGTTGCTTCTCGATGGTCTTTGGCAAATTTCGCCACTGACGGATCTCTCTATCCCACAAGATGACATCACTTTTCCGGCTCCGTTAAGCTCAAAGCTCCCTGATAGCTTGAGTGAAAACGAAATTGCAGAGCAAGAGTGGCATCTGATGCACGACATCGAAGTGGATGACGCCATGTTGGCGTGCCCACTTGTTGAGTTAGTGATGGCTGGGGTTGATTACTTTGCTGAAGTTCGACTTAATGGTGTGGCTGTGTTTGATTGTGATGGTAGCCAAGCTGAATACCGTAAAGATATCCGTCCTTATATGCAGTCCGGCCGAAACCGTTTTGAGATCCTTTTCCTTGAAGAAGAAGAGAGCCTGTTGCTTGAAGAGGATATGGATGATTCTCTATCTTCACAGGTTGTCGCTAAATCGGATTCTCGTATCGGAATCTGGCAAGCACCATACCTGCAGTTCGTTCGAAACGTCAAACTAGAGCAAGTTGTCACAGAGCAGATCTGGCACCATGGCGGTGGCTGTGAGTTCAAAGTAGATGTTATCTATCAAACGCTAAAGCCAGGGTTAATATCGGCATCCATCAAGTTTAATGGCATGACACTCGTAATGCCGATAGATGTGCGCGCAGAACATACCGGCGTTGTGTTTCAGGTGGAAGCTCCTATGGTATTTAACCTTGAGAAGCCCAACCCTAAGCATCTATACCAATTAGAAGTGGTACTTGATGGGCAAGAAGAGAGCTCTTTTGTTGCCTTGAACCCAACTTCTTGCGTCAGTAACTTTCTACGCTAACTTCGTATATTTTAGCACTATCTTCTCTCGCTATAGCGGCACATTCTGCTTATAACGACTTGGCCATGACAACCTCACAAGCGTCGTGGCCTGTTTCTCCCCAAGCTGAGTCAAGATGCTCAAACCCAAGCTTCTCATAGAGTTTGACCGCAGCACCTAAGCACTCCGTCGTTTCTAAATACATGTGTTGATACCCAAGTTGTTTTGCTTGCTTTAAGCTCAAAGCAACAATTCGCTTGGCTAGGCCATGCCCTCGAGTTTGCGGTAAGAAGTACATTTTTTGTAGCTCACACACATTGGGTTTACCTGCTAGAGGGGCAAAGCCACCGCCTCCGACGATTTTTCCGTTGTGTTCGATAATCCAATACATTGCATTTGCTTGGCTGTAGACAGAGTACATATCATCGAGTGTTGGATCGGCCACGCCATAGCCTTTATCTTCTGTGAGCCCATGCTCAGCCGAAACTTGGCGAATGACTTGTGCGATGCTTGGGTTGTCTTGCGGTGTAATGGATCTAAGGGTGAACTCAGCAATTTTTTCCATGATCTGCCTATGAAAGGGTCACTAATATGTGACCCAATATATGGTGACTAAGCATGTTGGTGCAAACAGAATTGTTGCTGTGCCATTTGGTCACCTGATTTACGTAACCAGACTTTCTCATGGAAGTAGTAAGCAACTGTATTCAAAGTTGGCTCTAGCAAAGCCATCACACCGCCAATGAAGGCATCGCCAGTCAACAAGTAGACAACGGTAAAGGCAACACTAAAGTGGATGGTAGCAAAGCTTGCTGTTTTTAATTTGGTCATCCACTGACGAGCTTTAAGAGCAGGAACCTGAGCCCACGCCTTTTCATGAAAATAGAAGGCAACAGTATTCACTGAGGGCTCAATCATAGCGATTAAGCTACCAATTAAGATGTCGCCTGTTAGTACATAAGCGACACTAAATGCGATAGTAAAATGTAATGCAGCAAAGGTTAGTGTCTTTTTCATGATAATTACTCAATCGTTGTGTTGTTTCGATAGACCTATTATTGAGAATTATTATCATTAAGTATAATGGGAAGTAGAGATTAATTTGATAGATGAAACCTATCAATAATTGAGGCTAGAGTGAGAAGCATAGTAGTCAGAGGTATAAAAAAAGGCTGGTCACGAAGACCAACCTTTCTATTTAGAGCGAGAAGTTCGAAGCCTCTCGTTCACTCGGTTTTAAAGCGCAGCGATTGTCGCTTTTTGCTCTTCAAGCTTAACAAGAGTCTCTTGGTAGCCTTCAAGCTTTTCACGCTCTTTCGCGATAACCGCTTCTGGCGCTTTAGCAACGAAACCTTCGTTACCTAGCTTACCTTCGATACGCTTAATCTCGCCGTGAGTCTTCGCTACTTCTTTATCTAGACGAGCAAGCTCAGCATCTTTGTCGATAAGACCCGCCATTGGGATCATCAGCTCAGATTTGCCAACCAGTTTAGTTGCACAAGCCGGAGTCTCTTCTCCGTCTGCTAGAACTTTAATATCGTCTAGTTTAGCTAGAGAGTTAAGAACGATCTTGTTCGCTTCGATACGAGCTGCATCTTTCTCATCAGCCACTTTGATCATTACTTCTAAGCCTTGGCTTGGTGCAATGTCGTATTCCGCACGTAGGTTACGGATAGCTGTGATGAAAGTCTTAACCCATTCGATGTCTTCTACGATCTCAGCATTGAAGTTATCTTCGTTAAACTGAGGAAGCGCTTGAGTCATAATTGTCTCGCCTTCAACGCCGTCTACTAGCGGCTTAACGCTCTGCCAGATAGATTCAGTGATGTAAGGAAGAACTGGGTGAGCAAGACGCAGAGTCTTCTCTAGAACCGTGATAAGCGTGTAACGAGTTGCTTGTTGTTGAGCTTCAGTACCTTTCCAAAGAACAGGCTTAGTTAGCTCTAGGTACCAGTCACAGAATTGGTTCCAGATGAATTCGTAAAGCGTGTTTGCTGCCATGTCTAGACGGTAGTTGTCTAGGTGAGCATTAAACTCTTTCGCTGCAACTTCAAACTGAGATTCAATCCACTTGTCTGCTAGAGAGAATTCCATGTTTGCACGGTCTTCAACAGACAGTGACATGCCACAATCGTGCTCTTCTGTATTCATCAGTACGTAACGGCTTGCGTTCCATAGCTTGTTACAGAAGTTACGGTAACCTTCAAGACGCTTCATGTCCCAGTTGATGTCACGGCCAGTTGAAGCCATAGCAGCAAGAGTGAAACGCAGTGCGTCAGTACCGTATGGTTCGATACCGTTTTCGAAAGTTTTACGTGTTGCTTTTTCGATCTTAGCAGCCAGTTTAGGTTGCATCATGTTGCCACAACGCTTCTCTACTAGCTCTTCAAGGCCGATGCCGTCAATCATGTCGATTGGGTCAAGTACGTTACCTTTCGACTTCGACATCTTGTCGCCGTTTTCATCACGGATAAGACCCGTCATGTAAACCGTTTTGAAAGGTACTTGAGCCTTGCCATCTTCGTCTTTCACGAAGTGCATGGTCATCATGATCATACGAGCAACCCAGAAGAAGATAATATCAAAACCAGATACTAGTACTTCTGATGGGTGGAATGTTTTCATTGCTTCAGTATCTTCAGGCCAGCCTTGTGTGCCGAACGTCCAAAGTGCAGAAGAGAACCAGGTATCAAGAACGTCGTTGTCTTGCTTAAGAACAATTACCGGTGAAAGGTTGTTCTTTTCACGAACTTCTTCTTCAGTACGACCTACGTAAACTTTACCGTCGTTGTCGTACCATGCTGGGATACGGTGGCCCCACCAAAGTTGACGAGAGATACACCAGTCTTGCACGTCGCGCATCCACGCGAAGTACATGTTTTCGTACTGCTTAGGTACGAATTGGATCTCACCATCTTCAACCGCTTTAACTGCTGGTTCTGCAAGAGGTGCTGTACGCACGTACCATTGGTCAGTCAGCATTGGTTCGATAACCACGCCACCACGGTCGCCGTAAGGGACTGTTAGGTCGTGATCTTTGATCTCTTCAAGTAGACCAAGTTCATCGAATTCAGCAACGATAGCTTTACGTGCAGCAAAACGCTCCATGCCTTGGTACTTAGCAGGGATATCTGTTGAGTAAACATCGCTTTCTTCGCCGTTGGTTGTGAATACTTCAGCAGCATCACGGATATCAGCGTTGAACGTTAGGATATTGATCATTGGTAGGTTGTTGCGCTTACCAACTTCGTAATCGTTAAAGTCGTGAGCCGGTGTGATCTTCACACAACCCGTGCCTTTTTCCATGTCTGCGTGCTCATCGCCTACGATAGGGATAAGACGGTTAACAACAGGAAGTAGGATTTCTTTACCGATAAGATCTTTGTAACGAGGATCTTCTGGGTTAACCGCTACGCCAGTATCACCAAGCATGGTTTCTGGACGAGTAGTCGCAACAACGATGTAGTCTTTACCATCAGCCGTTTTAACACCGTTCGCGAGCGGGTAGCGGAAGTGCCACATGAAACCTTTTTTGTCTTTGTTTTCAACTTCAAGATCTGAAATTGCAGTGTGCAGTTTAGGATCCCAGTTTACTAGACGCTTACCACGGTAGATTAGGTCTTCTTCGTATAGACGAACAAACACTTCTTGAGTCGCAGCCGATAGGCCGTCATCCATAGTGAATCGCTCACGATCCCAATCTACAGATGCACCAAGGCGACGAAGCTGTTGAGTGATAGTACCACCTGACTCGCCTTTCCATTCCCAGATCTTGTCGATGAAAGCTTCACGGCCGTAGTCGTGTTTTGTTTTGCCTTCTTCAGCAGCAATCTTACGCTCTACAACCATCTGAGTTGCGATACCAGCGTGGTCAGTACCCACTTGCCAAAGGGTATTTTTGCCTTTCATACGTTGAGCTCGGATAAGCGTATCCATGATCGTATCTTGGAACGCGTGACCCATGTGTAGGCTGCCAGTGACGTTCGGTGGCGGGATCATGATGCTGTAAGCTTCTTTTGATGTGTCACCGTGTGGCTTAAAGTAGCCTTTCTCTTCCCAAGTCTTATACAGAGCTTGTTCGATTGATGTTGGGTTGTATGTCTTTTCCATAGTGCTCTTAAACGGATACTGTGAATGGTTAATCGTGGTCAAACTTCATAAGTGAAGCTTCTTGAATCTAAATCCAAAGATAGCTTTAACTATGAGGTTTGACTATGGATGTTGAATCTCGATAGTTTGTAGCTGATATCCAGCCTGACGGTAAATTTTATACCTTTCTCGAGCGAGTTGCTTAGCTTTTTCTTCGCAAGGGACGAAGTCTATCACCTGAGCAAAGGCGTTCGCAAAGGTTGTATGATTATCGGCCAGATTAATTACTAGCTGACGATTCCAATTATGTTTTACGCCTTGATAGCCAATTTCGATGTTGGTTGAATACTTCGGGCCTTCGCCAACCAAGTTGTGCGCTATAAACTCACTGGGTTCGACTTGCCAGAAAACTTCAGCAATACACTCGGCATGTTCTTTGTCATTGCAGTTGAGATAAAGTTTAGCGCCTTGTTTCGCAAAGTGCTGAGCAAGAAACAGCACATAGTGAGCAAAACCATCTTCGCTGGCTTGCGGGCTGTCTGAAGGCACAATGTAAAATGTAGCAGTCTGCATACTTAATACTCGAACTGAAAATCGTGGATATCAATGTTACTTGGTTAACAGGGTCTAACAAATAGCGCTTATTAAAAAAGGGCCCGTAGGCCCTTTTTATTATTTTGAAGATTGCTCTTCAGTCTCTTGGCCGCTGCGGTTCAATAAGAATTGGACTAGCATTGAGACAGGACGACCTGTCGAGCCTTTCGCTGCGCCTGACTTCCAAGCTGTACCAGCACTATCGATGTGTGCCCAGTGGTACTTCTTAGTAAATTTAGATAGGAAGCAACCAGCAGTAATTGTGCCGCCAGGACGACCACCGATGTTCGCCATATCAGCGAACGGGCTGTTTAGTTGCTCATGGTACTCGTCTGCCATAGGTAGACGCCATGCTCGGTCACTTGCTTGCTCAGAAGCATTAACAAGTTCGTGAGAAAGCGGGTTGTGGTTCGATAGAACGCCACTGATGTGGTGACCTAGAGCGATAACACATGCGCCAGTTAGCGTAGCAACATCGACAACACAATCTGGTTCAAAACGCTCAACGTAAGTTAGAGCGTCACATAGAACCAAGCGACCTTCAGCATCAGTGTTTAATACTTCAACCGTTTGACCTGACATTGTCGTTAGGATATCACCTGGACGGTAAGCATTGCTGCCAGGCATGTTTTCACAACCGGCTAGGATACCAACCACGTTAATTGGTAGGTTCAATTTAGCCAATGCTTTCATTGTACCGAATACAGACGCAGCACCACACATGTCGTACTTCATCTCATCCATACCTTCACCAGGCTTAAGTGAGATACCGCCTGAATCAAAAGTCAGACCTTTACCTACCAGTACAATCGGTTTCGCATCTGGATCCGGAGCGCCTTTGTATTCCATGATAGACATCATGGATTCATTTTTAGAACCTCGGCCAACCGCTAGGTATGATGTCATACCCAGTTTTTCCATCTCTTCTTCGCCAATGATCTTGGTCTTCACTGTCTCGTAATCGTCAGCTAAACGACGAGCTTGAGAAGCAAGGTACGCAGGGTTTGCGATGTTCGGTGGCATGTTGCCCAGATCTTTAGACGCTTTTACACCTGAAGCAATAGCAAGGCCGTGAGAAATTGCTTTCTCACCAAGGCTCAGTTCGCGACGTGTTGGTACGTTGAATACCAATTTACGTAGTGGGCGACGAGTTTCTGGTTTATTGCTCTTGAATTGGTCGAATGTGTAAAGACCATCTTTAGTCGCTTCTACCGCTTGGCGAACTTTCCAATAAGTATCGCGACCTTTAACGTGCAGTTCTGTAAGGAAACATACCGCTTCCATAGAACCAGTTTCGTTTAGTGTGCTGATGGTTTTTTGGATAATTTCTTTGTATTGACGCTCGCCTAGCTCACGTTCTTTACCACAGCCTACCAGTAGAACACGTTCCGAAAGTACACCAGGTACTTGATGCAGTAGTAGCATCTGGCCAGGTTTACCCTCTAGATCACCGCGACGAAGCAGTGAACTAATGTAGCCATCACTAATCTTATCTAATTGCTCGGCTACTGGAGAAAGGCGGCGCGGTTCGAATACACCGACAACGATACATGCGCTGCGTTGCTTCTCTGGGCTGCCACTTTTTACACTGAACTCCATGCGTACTCCTACATCCTGAAGACAAATCGAACTAAATGTTAGATAATGGGTTCTTACTTGTTGGATCCTATAATGGAACTAACCTTAAAGAAGAACGCTAACACTTAGCTAAAAATTTAAAAAAATAAAAGGTTCAACGGGAAATTATAGTGATTCAATCAAAAAAACAAGTTTTGTATAGGTAATTTGAGCGTGATTATTGTTAGATATTTGATCCGCGAGACAATCAAGAGCCAATTTGCGATCTTTTTTGTTCTCTTTCTCGTGTTTCTCAGCCAAAAATTCATCAGTGTTTTAGCGGACGCCTCTGATGGTGATATCCCTGCGAGTCTAATATTGTCGATTGTTGGCTTAAATATGCCAGCGATGGGCTTGTTGATGCTTCCACTCAGTATCTATATTGGTATTTTGCTCACTTTTGGACGCCTTTACGCTGAAAGTGAAATAGTGGTCATGAACGCCACCGGTATTGGTAATAAATTCCTGATCCAATCTGCACTTTACCTTGCTTTGATTACGGCGACAGTTGCTGCCTTTAACTCATTTTGGTTATCTCCTTGGTCACAAGACAAAGTTGAACAAATGTATGAAGAAGTGGCAGCGGAGAACAGCGTTGATTTATTACCGAAAGGCAAATTCGAAGGTACACCGGATGGTTCTTCTGTGGTGTTTATTGATGATATCGACGGTAATAAATTAGAAAATGTGTTCGTTGCTCAAATGCGCCCGCGCGATTCAGTACTTCCAAGTGTGATGTTCTCGAAGTCGGGAGATGTAAAAGAGCTCAGCGATGGTCGCCAGGTTATCGTGATGTACGATGGTACTCGCCATGAAGGTGTGCCTACACGTCTTGATTATATGGTGACACATTTTGAAGAGTACGAAGGTCTGATCGGTCAACGTGAAGTTGAGAAGAAAGGTCGAGATTGGGAAGCTATCCCTACAATTGATCTTATCGGCAACCCGAATAATAGCGCGAAAGCTGAATTACAATGGCGTATTTCTTTGGTACTTTGTATTCCATTGTTGACCATGCTTGTCGTGCCACTATCTGCGGTAAACCCTCGACAAGGTCGTTTTGCGAAAATCGGCCCAGCAATACTGATTTATCTCACCTATTTCTTAGCAATCAGTGCAACTAAGTCTTCAATCGAAGAGGGCAGTATTCCTGCGGTAATCGGCATGTGGCCAATTAATGCGTTATTGTTATTTGTCGCGATTGGTGCAAACTTTATGGATAGCGTGGCAGTAAGGCGTTTGAAAGAAAAATTCAAGAATAAGAGGTTGGCTTAAGCCGTGTTTAAGATTCTCGATTTATATATAGGCAGAACCATCATCGCAACGACGTCGCTGGTATTGGTGACGTTTGTTGGTCTCTCTGGGATTATCAAGTATGTAGAGCAGCTGAGAAAAGTTGGCCGTGGTACATACGATCTATTACAAGCATTGTATTTTGTTTTGTTAAGTATCCCTCGTGATATCGAAATGTTTTTCCCAATGGCTGCATTGCTTGGTGCTTTGATTGGATTAGGTATGCTTGCTGCGAGTTCTGAACTGGTAGTAATGCAGGCGGCAGGCTTCTCTAAGTTAGATATCGGCCTATCGGTACTTAAAACCGCTATTCCACTGATGATCGTGGTGACATTGCTTGGTCAATGGGGTGCGCCGCAAGCGCAGAAGATGGCTCGTGATTTAAGAACAATCTCTATTGCTGGTGGCAATATTATCTCGACGCAAAGTGGTGTCTGGGCTCGTGATGCTAATGACTTCATCTTCATTGTTAAAATCGATGATCAGAAGTTATATGGCATGAATATGTGGCGCTTTGATGAGAACAAGGCTCTAAAGACTGCTATTTACTCTGAGGAAGTGGATTACGTTGGAGATAACGTGTGGACTATGAAGAATGTAGAGATCACGTCTTTTGAAAACGAACTTCAAATTACCAAAGAAAGTTTACCAACTTATTCTTGGGAGACTTCTCTCGCTCCAGATAAGCTCGCGATAGTAACGGTTAAACCAGAAGAGTTGTCGTTAAGTGGATTGTATGATTATGTTTCTTACCTCAAAGCTTCAGAGCAAGATGCATCACGTTATGAACTGGCATTATGGAGAAAGATAACTCAGCCAATTTCGATCGCAGTTATGATGTTGATGGCACTGTCGTTTATCTTTGGTCCTCTGCGTAGTGTAACCATGGGCGCGAGAATACTGTCAGGTGTTATTGCTGGCTTTACCTTCTATATATCCAGTGAGTTCTTTGGCCCGGTGAGTTTGGTTTATCAAATACCGCCCGCCTTTGGCGCAATAGCCCCGAGCGTAGTGTTCCTTGGAATAGCCATCATGCTCTTGAGGCGAAAACTGTAACTAGAAAAAAGGAAGGCTAACGCCTTCCTTTTTTGATCTTAATTGGAGCTAACTTAAATCACGCTATCGTGCTTGTGGTAACACAACGACTTCGGTCTTTGCCCAGATATCGTGAAAGCCACGTTTTTGAGGATCGAATGGAACACACAAGTTTGCCAATCCAAAACCTGAAGTACCTAAGCGAATTAGCGCCTGAGTTACTGTGATAGCTGAGCCATCTTTGTTTTGAACGCGCAGCTTCCAAGCTCTCATACCGAGAGTTTGACCTGCTCTAGTCCAGAAAAATACAAAGAAATAGACCCAAACGGCCACCAAGTAAAAGGTGTATGCAGGGCTCCAAATCGGATGGTTGGTTAAGAAGTCACTAACATCGGCATAACCGCTGTGGTTAAAAATGCCGAGAGCCATGAGCGCGTGCAGTAGAGCGACAATGACGCCAGCCGCCAACATTTCAATAGCGATTACGATCAGAGCGTCATAGAACAAGGCACCAAATCGGCGCATGACTCCTGCTGGTGGCAGAGTGTTTGTTGATGTCATGTGTTATTACTTCTTTAAAAATTGAGGCGTCAGAATATAGTTTAAGGCTTAGCCTGAAAAGAGACATGACGCACAGCTTATGACTTAGTGGCGAAATTATCGGCAAACACACATGAATTCAAGTTTTTATACTTGCCACATCAGTTCGCATACGTATAATGCCAAACATCGAAAGGGCAATGCCCCAAGATAATGCCGGTATGGTGAAATTGGTATACACGACGGATTCAAAATCCGTTGCCTTCGGGCGTGGCGGTTCAAGTCCGCCTACCGGTACCATATTTAAATGACAAAGCCTCGACTCAAGTCGGGGCTTTGTTGTATCTGGAGAGCTGATAACGTTGCCTTCGCGGTGGCGACAAGAAGGCTTCTTTAATTAGACAGATCTTGATGTTTCATTCCTAAATCCCATAATTTCCCTTCGCTATTCGCTCTGATAATGAATTAATCATCTTAAATCATGATGTTACCTGTCATTCTCTATTCTATTGTCTATGTTTAAAGGATTAACAGAGGAGAGAAATATGCTGACAGTAACCCCTTACTTATTTTTTGATGGTCGTTGTAGTGAAGCGTTGGATTTTTATCATAAGTGTTTTGGTGGTGTGGTTTTATCGAAACAACTTTTCAGTGATGCACCACAGGTAATAGAGGGAGCTCAACCTGATTGGGTTATGCATGCTGAGTTCGAAGCGTTTGGTATGAAGCTGATGATGTCTGATGGCGTTAAAGCCAAGGAGCTTGAAGGTAACAATCTCGCTCTATCTCTTGTGACTGAAGATACCGCGACTCAAGAACAAATCTTTGAAAAGCTAAAGAAGGGAGGGCGGATAATGACTCCACTCGCAGATACGTTTTGGGGGGCTCGATTTGGCAAAGTAGAAGATAAGTTTGGTATACGCTGGATGGTGCACTGTGATTCTTTAAGTTGAACCTGTGAAATTGGATAGTGAAATTGCTGCTTGGTTTTATTAGAATTATAAATAGAGATTAATCATCAATATTATATATAAAAATGGGCAGCATAAAGATTACCGTAGATCGAATTCAGCCCGGTCTGCATATACGACTCCCCGTAAAATGGAATGAACACCCATTTTTATTCAACAGCTTTAAAATCAAAGATGACGCTCAAGTAAAAGTAATTCGACATCTTGGGATTAAGCACGTCTATATAAACCTGAGCCAAAGTGATACCTCGCCTCTACCTGTTAATCACGTCGGTGAACAAGAAGTTGATATTGATTCACAGGTAAGCCTTGAAACGGAAAGAATGTGGAAAGATAAGCATGAGCGTATCGAAACCCTTAGCTCTTACCGTCGCAGGGTGAGTCATTGCGAGAGAGAGTTTGAACGTTCGCTTGCTCGAATGCGCTCTGTGATGACTAAGATCCGTAACAGACCTTTAGATGCGGTGGGGGAGGTTAAGGCTCTTGTTGATGATATCGTTGAAACCCTAGTGAGCGATGATAACGTTACCTTGCATCTTATGAATACTAAAGCGGATTTCGAAGACATTTACTTTCATACTTTAAATGTTTCGGTTGTTGCACTGATGGTAGGTAAGGCCAAAGGCTATAATACACAACAATTGAAAGAGCTCTCCTTCGCAGCACTGTTTCACGATGTAGGTAAAATCAAAATACCAGTCGCGATACTAAGAAAGCAAAGCGCCCTGACAATACCTGAAGAGAACTACCTGAAGCTTCATACGAAATATGGTGCGGATATTGTTGCAGGAATTGATGACTTTCCTGAAAGTGCTAAAAAGGTGATCGCTCAACATCATGAGAAGAATGATGGTTCTGGTTACCCCGAGGGCTTAAAAGAACACGAGATTGATGAATTTGCCAAGATAGTCTCTGTGGCTAATGCATTCGATAACCTTTGCCATGGTAAAACGCAATCTCAACAAATGATCCCGTATTTGGCGCTGTCTCACTTATATAAGAGCTGTAAACATCTATATAGCCAAGATAACTTGGGTCTGTTGGTTAAGTTCATGGGAGTGTACCCACCAGGAACCGTAGTACAGCTTTCAAATGATTCGATTGGGATTGTGATATCCGTTAACGCTAAGCATATGCTTTATCCAAATGTACTTATCTATGATCCTAGCGTGCCAAGAACTCAAGCCCCGATCATTGACCTCTTTATTAAAGAGATCAAAATCGTTAATGCCGTTCATCCAAGCAAGTTACCTGAACAAGTTCGAGAGTATCTAAACCCTAGGGCTCGTTTATCTTACTTTTTTGATAGTGGAGAGTAGTTATCCACAGGTTGTTGTGGGTAGTTTGTTCGAAACTTGGGGTGAAAATGGTATAAATAAGCCCTTGGTTGAAATGTCGTCGCTTAACCTCTTTTTTTAATAAAAAACGCATTTATTGCTTGCCAATATGAGCGGCATCTCTATAATGCCGCCTCACTGACACGGCAGACGCCACAAGGCTTCAGCGAAGAATGTTAGTAAGGCAACTAGCTTTAAGTGATGATTCGCTTCTACTTTTAGAAAGTAGGAATTAATTCCAAATAAGTGTTTGACACTGAGAATTAAATCGCTAGAATGGCCGCCTCTTCCGAAGTGATGCAAGTCACAACGAAGAGAAGCTCTTTAACAATTTAAACCTATCAATCTGTGTGGGCACTCGTTGATGAATATCAAAACGTTATTGGTTCTTTTTCGAAAGAGCGTAATAACAGTTACTTCGGTAACAAACTTGATTTCAATGAGCTGAGTGACCAATACGAATAATTACTTCCTATATAGAGAGGGGTTATTTGGCACAGTCAATTCATTACCATTCTGTTGGAATGGTAATAGCTTTAAAATTACACTCTTTATTTATAAAGAATAGTT
>NZ_JAUJED010000070.1:0-368 GCF_030442075.1 Vibrio sp. TMPB1044
AGTGTCCACACAGATTGATTAGGTTTAGAAAAGTTAAGAGACGATATTGGGTCTGTAGCTCAGCTGGTTAGAGCGCTCGCCTGATAAGCGGGAGGTCGGTGGTTCAAGTCCACTCAGACCCACCAATATCGACCTAGATGGGGCTATAGCTCAGCTGGGAGAGCGCCTGCCTTGCACGCAGGAGGTCTGCGGTTCGATCCCGCATAGCTCCACCATCTTTAAGTATTCTCTTAAGAGAGTCTTTAAAAATGGTTCAATTTATTGAATCAAGCTCTTTAACAATTTGGAAAGCTGACTGATTGATTACTTACGAGTAATTCAATCAAATTTAAAAGTTCTCAATGTTTATCTTTCATTAGATAAACACA
>NZ_JAUJED010000071.1:0-383 GCF_030442075.1 Vibrio sp. TMPB1044
GATTTTGAGTTTGAGCCGTTTGAAGATTGTAGAGACAAATCACGCATACGTTGCAGGATGTTAGTCGTCTCGTTCATTGCACCTTCAGCAGTTTGTGCAATCGAGATACCGTCGTTCGCGTTACGTACTGCAACATCAAGGCCGCGGCTCTGAACGTTCAAACGGTTAGAGATTTGTAGGCCCGCAGCGTCATCTTTTGCGCTGTTGATTTTTGAGCCTGAAGCTAGACGCTCCATTGATGTTTGTTGTGCGCTGTTTGCGTTGTTTAGGTAACGTTGCGCTGTCATCGCTGAAACGTTTGTATTTACATTCACTGCCATGGTGATTTCTCCAATTGATTTTCCGGTATAGCGGTTTCCGACGTCTCGGAAAACCAAGTAGTT
>NZ_JAUJED010000072.1:0-210 GCF_030442075.1 Vibrio sp. TMPB1044
GATTTACCTAAACCACCCGCCTACGTACTTGAACCTGGACAACCGTCGCCAGGCCCACCTAGCCTTCTCCGTCCCCCCATCGCAATTGTAAGAAGTACAGGAATATTAACCTGTTTCCCATCGACTACGCCTTTCGGCCTCGCCTTAGGAGTCGACTTACCCTGCCCCGATTAACGTTGGACAGGAACCCTTGGTCTTCCGGCGAGGGAG
>NZ_JAUJED010000073.1:0-320 GCF_030442075.1 Vibrio sp. TMPB1044
TCAGAAAGCGCTAAACCTCTTTCTTGTAAGAAAGCCATCAGTTGCGGCTTAATGTCATTCACTAGGACTTCCTTTGAAGACCCCGTGATAACAAAGTCGTCAGCATAACCTATAAAGTTTACTCTGCTGCCTGTCTTGCGAGCGATAGATTTAATTAACTTTTCTAGTCCGACAAGAGTGAGCAACATCAGGGTGGGTGAAATTATCCCGCCTTGTGGTGTCCCCTCTGCCGTTTTGTAGAATAGCCCTTTGTCTATATAGCCACATTCCAGCCATTGCTTGAGCATCCTTTTGTCTGTCGGGACATTATCAAGTAGCCA
>NZ_JAUJED010000074.1:0-359 GCF_030442075.1 Vibrio sp. TMPB1044
TGTTGTGTTTACCATAAAGGTAAACATTGAGAACTTTTAAATTTGATTGAATTACTCGTAAGTAATCAATCAGTCAGCTTTCCAAATTGTTAAAGAGCGAATCACTTCATAACGAAGTAACCATTTTTAAATATTCTCATCGGCTTTGGCTTCAAAGAACGCTTAAAGATGGTATCCCGTAGGGGAGTCGAACCCCTGTTACCGCCGTGAAAGGGCGGTGTCCTAGGCCTCTAGACGAACGGGACACTAAGATGCTCTAACTTTCTAAACCTAATCAATCTGTGTGGACACTTATCGTGAATATCTTCGTATAAGGAGGTGATCCAGCCCCAGGTTCCCCTAGGGCTACCTTGTTACGA
>NZ_JAUJED010000075.1:0-7924 GCF_030442075.1 Vibrio sp. TMPB1044
TTTTTTTTTGAACCGACTAACCAACCAACTCTTAAACCGGATGCCGCTAAGGACTTAGAAAGTGAGCCTGAAATTAAAACTTGGTCAATTATCCCAGATAGCTCTTTATATGGCATTTTACTGGAAGTATAGTTGAACTCTCTATATACATCATCAACCAACAAAAATGATTTTTTTTCTATGCATATACTTATTAGCTCCTGCCACACTTCGCTAGAAATAACCATTCCTGTAGGGTTATGTGGAGTATTTATCAATATTGCTGTTTTATTATTTATTTTTCTAAGATCATTTATATTTATTTCAAACTTATTATTGTTTATTAAAAGTCTACTAGAAATAAATCTAAGCCCTGCCATTTTACACATCATTGGATAGTAGGAATAGAATGGTTCTAGTACGATAATTGATTCATATCCTAGTGTCTTTAGGCAATACATACTACATAAAAGTGACTCTGTACAACCAGAAGTTATAATTGAGTGATAGCTATCCCCATACATTGATTTTATTCTACTATTAAGCAATACAGCGCCTTGTACAGGCATGTATTGCCAATTACATCCCTCTCCAGATGACATATATTCACTCCAATCTCTATCATATATATTTATAGGTAGCCCTTGAGAGAGATTAATTGATGACTTCATTTTTGACAACTTAGACATATATCCATAAATATTATTCAAACTATTGCCTATCTAATTTTTAAAAATATTAAAAATTGGCAGCAGAATAATTAAAACTGCTGCTTTAAATTAAAATCATTTCGTTAATCGATGAAGTCCACTCCAGAAGTTTGTTAGTGATTGCAAAACTTCACTGGCCCCAGAGATCAATTCTTCTCTAGCCCCATCTCCACCTTTACTAGCTTCAACCAATGCATCTTGGATCCAGTCAACATGATTAGATTCAATTAATATATGTAGATAAAAATAGTTAAAATCTTCATGTTTCCAACCATCGTAGAGTCTAAATCCTTCATATAAATTTATAATCATCGGAAGTCCAAACTCTTCGATGACATAGTGAGCACCTATTGCTTTATTAGGACTTTCTTCCAAGAATAATCTCTTTAGATCATCAATTAATTGTCGAGTTTCAGTCGTATAATCTACAGATTTGTAATCATCCAAAGTAACTCCTATAGCACTTAGTGATTCTTCAAACATCGAAAAATGTGGGGCACCTCTACCATCGCCCAGCTCGGATACAACAGTCCGACTAATCTTCAACCTAATTAGTTCGTCATCTACACGCGGAGCTAAACCTGATAAAATTTCAGGAAAAGTTCTTATGTAAAGGTAATATTGTTGAAAAATCGGTTTTATTTTTTCTAATGGTAACTCTTTCTCTCTAAATGTTTTATAAAATTGATTTTCGTTTATATTAGACTCCTCGATCATGTTTTTAATCACTTCAATCAGTTCACATTTACTCTTCGTAACTTCCATTTTATTCCCTTACCGTTTCTTTCGACTTATAATAATTTGCAAATAAAACACTAATGCAAACAAGAATTACTAAAATAGGCACAAAATAATTAACCCAAGATAAATAAAAATATTCTAAACCTAGTGCAACGCTTGGGACTAGAGGTATTATGATTGAAACCCGACCTGACCCTAACGTCACTATTGAATACTGCAATAAATATATTGGAACCACTATAAATGTGAGGGATAATATAGCCATATTTACTAATATCGTAGTTTCTGATTCATATAGAATCCTTATGGACTCATGACTTGAGAAAACAATATAAATGAGTAACATTATAAACCTCGATGCTAAAATATTTAAAACCGTAAATTCTCTCTTATAAAAAAGAAACTCAGAGTACACCATATACAAAGCTGCTGTTACTCCTGCTATGGACGCGTATATAACCCCTTGTATCAAAGAGTCATTTATACCACCTTCAAAATAAACTCTACTGTAACCGAGTAATCCCAAAAAAAAAGCCAAGAACAACACTGATATAATAAGACTCTTCTTAGGTAGTTTCTTATATATTAGGAACTCCACAACAATTACAATTATTGGTATCCATCCTTGATAAATAGCTGACTCTACAGAAGCTTCGATTTTCTGAAGAGCCATGAACATAAACAACCAACAAAATAGCGTTAATACATTCAAAATCGCTACTGATTTAAAGTTAGTGATAATAAAAAAAATAAAATTCCCTTGTTTTAAACAGCATAATGTAAAGAATGAAATCTGAGCAACCAATACAGTAAAAAATATTAGTGCCTCTGAATTAAAAGTCGAGAATGAATAGTTAACCCAAACGGATGATACAGCAGTCGCTAAACAATATAATCCAATAGCTAACCATCCCAGCCTTTGCGTTAGTAGAGGGTTATACATTAAATCATAGTCATGAAAATATTTTTTCTTGGCCATTATCGAAATTCCTTTCATATCCAACTATTACTTAGATTTAAAATTAATTGCTAGAGCTAGACATGCTCCGTGTCTGTAAACATACTCTCAGACAAAAGGTACTACCTTGCATTATTAATAGATAAATTATTTAAAATAACCATACCCAAACAAGAGTTAGCTGCTTTCTTTAGTTTATATAGAACAGTCAAGCCTAGGATCCAGATGAACCTTCGACGATAAAATTCAAACTCAAGCCAACTAATATGTATAATTACGCTATTTTTAACCCAAGACTCACGTAAGGGCTGGGTTGGCTGATCTAATCTCCCATAATCAGCCGCTAACAAACTTCTTAATAAGACAGTTAACGTTCGGCGATTTAAGTTGGTTAAGTTTATTTATTACGGCAGGTTACTTTAAGGGCTGTTAGTTTTCCTCTGAGTTTTAGTTGCCGACTACATTTTTATTTTTCTGGCTTTTTCGGTTTTCTAGCTTTGGCAAATATTAAGGATGAGCTTTCGACAGTGATAAATTTTTTCGGAGTTACTTATCTTTTTTGGTTGGCTCATATCATTTGGACTTCTTATATTACCGATACCTCAGCACGTACTTCGGATAACGGAGTACGTGCCTCAACTTTTGGTTTGCTAATAACCCTATTGAATCCGAGAGCAATATGGGCTTATTTATCGATTTATAATCAGTTTATGTATCAGATATTGATATGATATTTGCGATTTCAACATTTTCTGTGGGCGGTTTTTAGCAATCAATAGAGTTTTACTTACAACAACGGCCTTACCTCGTTGACTGCTCTTGCAACGTAAAATTAGAACAGATTGGCTTAAAACCTGCTCTATGCTTTAATTTTGATGTATTTTATTATCTACCTACAAAATTTTGTCACCATTCCCAAAAATCCACTTCATATCTAAGCCGTTCAACCTCCTCATCGGTCAGTTCAGGTATTGCTTTAATAGGTCTTCCTCTGCGTTTAGGGGGGGATTTCATCGGCTTAGGTTTGGAGGCTCTCACTTTTCGAGTTTTAGGGTTACTCACAAGCTGGCCTGATAATATTCTACTAATAACTTCCCCTATCGCCTCAGCAGATTGCGATACTTGCGCATCATCCACATGAGCATAACGAAGCGTAGATGAAATACGCGTGTGACCCAACAGTTTCGACACCATTGGGATAGGATACCCCTCTAACACCGCATAACTGGCAAAGGTATGGCGCAAATCGTGAATGCGAACATCCTCGATATGGGCTAAGGCTCGCACCTGTTGCCAGACCATACTAACCTTAGTCGACCGACTCACAAAACGATGCAAGGGCATAAACACATCATCGTGTGATTCGCTACGATGCGTCCATACTTGCTGTGGTATGTCTGAAAGGAGTTGCTGCGCTTCCTTTCCCACATACACCACCTTCGCACCCGTTTTGCTGTCCGGCAAGTGCCACTCCCTGCCTTTAACAAAAGACCATTGCAGGCCTGTTACTTCAGAAATTCGACACCCCGTTAACAGCACCAGCTTTAGCACCTGACAACAGCACGCTTCCAGATCACCTTGCTGGCTGATCACCGTTAATGCCTTCTGCAGTCGCGCTAACTCATCCAAACTCAAAAAACGATTGAGCTTTTTTTTGCGATTTTGCTTAAGACCGTCACAAGGGTTGTTCATGCAATAACCTTGCTTCACCGCATATTTGAAGATTGAACGAAGCACATCAAGATTACGATTAGCTGCTCCTGCGTAAGTCTGGCTAAGTTCATCAAACCAACGATGTACATGACACGAATCAATACGGCTGACAGGAAAACGTCCAAACTCGGGCAACAAATGCCTTTTTAAGGCGCTCGACGCTGTCCCTTGCGTACTCAGTTTCCATCCCTTGCAGACCTTCTCCGTCCATTCTTCTTTCACCAAAGCATCGAAGCGGATCAACCGTATAGGTTTCGTCTCTTTGTCTAAAAAAGAGGCCTGTAAAGCTTGTACTTGTTGTCTCATTTTTTTTAGTGTCAGTTGCCCCACTGCCACCAACGTCTTATTAGGAACGGATAAATGAGTCACATAGAAACGGCGACCATCGGTATAAACTCGAACCCCTAACGCTGGCACTTGAGTATCCCACACCGTATACGTCCGAGTTTTCGAATGAAGTGATTGAATCACTTTAGAAGTGAATAACAGTGACTTCATGAGCGCATACCTTTAACGAGTACACCCGACACATGAGAAGCCGCCTGACACACGTCATCACGTCCCAAATGTGCATACTTTAGCGTCGTTTCCGCTTCAGCATGCCCCAAAAGGCGACTCAGTACGATCAAGTTTACCTTCGACTGCATGGCAATACTGGCGTAGGTGTGACGTAAATCATGCAAACGTACACCTTCCAATCCTGCCAACTGGCGAGCCTGTCGCCAGAATATACCCAACTGATTGGTGGATATGGGTTGAGTGTTACAAGGGGCTGGAAACAGGTAAGGACTCTCTGATTGCCATGCATCAAGATAAGCTCTAACTTGTGAGCAAAGGTAAACCGTTTTCGCCCCCGTTTTACTGTCTAGTAAATGCCAGTGACCACCTCGGTACTCTTTCCATTGTAAGGTTCTCACTTCCGATGAGCGGCAACCTGTGTATATCAACAAACGTATTATCATGACCTTAGCCGGGTTATCGCCCTCTAACGTGTCTAACACTCGCCAGAGTTGTCGCAATTCGTCTTTACTAAGATAGCGCTCTCCCCCTCCTTCTTTATAACGCTTGAAACCACGGCAAGGATTGGTATTTTTAGGACGATATTCCCACGTTTCACATTGTTGCATCATAACCGACAGCAACACTAACGCTTGGTTGGCTGAGCCTTTCACATGGCTTAACTGGGCAAACCACTGCTCAACATCATTTCGAACAATAGATTGTACTTCCCTATCTCCAAGATAAGGGGCGATCTGAAGACGAAAGGCACTTTCGTTCTTTTTCAAAGTATTAGGTTTCCAATGACGAGGATAACGCTTGAAAAACTCTTGGCCGAAAGCCTGTAGCGTTATGGAGGGCAAGGTTTCCATTTTTGGGCTACGCACTTGCTGAACAAGCTGCAAGGCTTCTCGCCTTGCTTGACGTAAAGAGTAATCTAACGCGCCACCTAACTTATGATTCCTCCTCAACCCGTTGTGCTGAAAACGAACGAAAAACACGCGCCTCCCTGACGGGTAGACTCGTAAATACAGCGTAGACACCTTGGTATCATAGTATTCTTGTGTGGTCGAAGTCGGTTTAACGCGCTCGACAAATCGCTGAGTAAGAGATATTTTTTTCATTTCAAGCTCCTGTTTACAGGGGCACTTTTGAACCGTAGAACGCTATCAAACATGCCATAACACTAAAAAACAAAAACTTAATACCAATAAATTTCAATTAGTTACTACAGACAACCATTCATAATCGCCAGATTATGGCGTGGTGTGTGGTCACCAACTCAACTAACCAACGACTCAGAACGAATTATCTGAATCCCTTAATCAAAGCAACGGGAAAAACTGACAGCGAAAGACAAAAGCCGACCAGGTGGCGAATGAATCTGACGAACGAGGGATGCAGGAGTATGAAAGCTGAAGAAAGAAAGCGAGAGGAAAAAGTCAAAGAACTTGCACCATTGCGGTGCAAGGTCTTTTATTTAAGGTTTCTCTGAAAATAAACCGATTGGACTTTTTGGATGTATATTTTTCTGGCGCTCTCGGTACGTTTAAGAAATCCTGCATTATAAGCGCCTACGCTATTCCAGTTATAACCATGACTGGAAAAGTTAGAGCTTAATACCCACGCACCTAATGAAACATTAAAACAAGGTTCGTAAACATTGGTTTCATTGACATTAAATTCAGCCAGTCGAGGAAACCAACTAGAGTTAATTTGCATGAGTCCAAAATCACGACTGGTTACTTGACCTTTTTTATTTTTGTTTTCGTTATAAGCATTAGGATCAAGACTGCTTTCAACTTGTGCTATCGCTCGCAGCAAATCTGGATCAACATTATAATGTTGTCCTGCTTCATCAAAACAAAACGAATACCCGACACTTGGAAATACCGACAATAATAAGATTAGTTTTTTCATAAGCTAAAAAATGGAGTCCAAAGGAACTCCATTATATCGCGTGAATTGACGTCATCAATATTCATTAGGGAGTAAAATCGTAGTGCAACTACGATCACGCTCGGTAATTATCCAGACTTGTTCATTACAAATGGTATAACTGGATAAAACCCGCTCGCCTGTCTTGGTGGCTTCGTCATTGGTAAGTTTATCTTCAACACAGACATTTCCCCAATCACCATTTTGGTGACGATGTAAGTAAATCGGTAAATTCACACCAATATTGATATTTAGCAGTTCAGCAATGCCTTGTGTACAAACAACGTTTCCAAGATCAAACGGCACAGCCGTACAGACATAATTATTTTCTTTCGTTTCTTCGTTATCGGATGTAACATTTTTAATGTTCATTTTATTTACCCCTGTATTTAAATTGAATTTGCCTTGATATTTGATACAGCAAATATCAAGGCGCTTTACTTTTAGCGTTTAATAAACGTCTTCCGTTTTACGAATGTGATTAAACACCTCATACACTTCATCGTAAGAAATGCCATACCCTTCGAGCTTTTCGACACAATCACAAATGTCATTGGTGTAGAAACACTCGTGATTGAATAGCTCACGGCGAATGATCGCTTTTTTACCATTCTCTTCGATGTCTTCGGCGATCCCTTCTTGAGCAATAGAATCTAAACGGGTCATTAATTGCTTCGCATTATCAACAGGGCAAATTAAACCCATACCTAACGACGCATATTTCACGCCCTCTTTTTTTGCTTCATCGAACTGCTTATTAGAAAAAGCAAAGAACGCCCCCGCCTCATTAAATGCTTGCGTTTGTTTGGCTTGAATATAGTGAGAGAGATATTTCATGACTTACTCCTGACGTTAATACAAAAACATCCCAGTAATTAAAACGGGCAACGGTGAAACGAAAAGAGGGATCTCGAAGGGGTTGATACATCCTTCACAATAAAATTGTCAGTTAAGTCCCCTATTTTAAAGTGGTGCAAGATACTTTTCTCAACCTCAGCCTGAGTGGATGGGTAGAACTTAGAATCACGCGAAGTAAATCCCGCGATTTTGAGTTCAGCTAAGGTAATGTCGCTACACGGCGTAAGAGAAAAGCCGTGCTCTTCTCCCTCTGTACGCTGAGGAATACGCAGTAAAGAGATATCATTTTTTGGTGAGCTTTCGTGCCCAGCGGCGAAACGCTGGTCGCTGAGCGTCAATGTAGAGAGAGTTGGGGTTGAGTTTTGTTGTGCCATGACAAGTTTCCTTTCTGTTTGAGTATCACTTTTATGGAGCCGCTTGACTGTCCAGACCTCAAACAGGGTTCTTCTCTGCAGGGGCGCGCAGCGTTTATTAACCCTTGCAGAGAAGGTTCTGATTGAGGATGGTGAACAGTCTGCGAGCGCCATCC
>NZ_JAUJED010000075.1:7934-12738 GCF_030442075.1 Vibrio sp. TMPB1044
ATGATGCGAGTCGAAAGGAAAATCGGCACATAAGAAAACAAGCCCTTACTCTAACTTAATTGAAGCCAGTGAAAGGCAATAAGGAGGCACGACGAAGCGCAGCTACGCAGTAGCGGAGGCGTTGGGTGATTGTTCGCAGTAACTTAATGTCACATCGAGCTTGCTCGATAACAGTGCCATAAGTTATCGCGAGAGGAGTGAAGCGACGGAATGAGCCGACCGAAGGGAGAACGCCCAATATTTAAGTTTAATGTGTACTTTATAGATTGATTCGCGTTAGAAAAAGAACCGTCCGTAGTCAATCTTCAAGGGTAAGTGTTCGAAGGCGGTTCAAGTCAAATATAGCAATAAATCTAAAGGGCTATTCGCCGTCTAGCCATTAACTCAATTAGCCCCCACCTTTTTGGTCAGGGAGAGTGAAAAGTGAAAAGTGAAAAGGCTTGATGCAAAGAAACGCAGAACATAGCAAAAGCTACACTTGGCTGTTCATGTCGATATACTCGAAACCATGAGTGCGGAAGTCAGTTTTGTTGTGCTATGAACCTCTGAAAAAGAAAGGTTGTACCTCACTGAAACTCACCTCGAAAGAATGTAATGCTTTGGGAAGAGAGTGGATCAATAAATGAAGCGGAAAAGCGCTAACGAGCGGTAACGAGCGGTAAAGCGAGTTTGAGATACTACAACGCTCAAATAAGTGAAATGATAGTAAATGTCAAAACTATAAACAACATTATAGCTCTAGGTATGCCAGTTAGAAGCCAACGGTTAGCCATAGACGATGTAGCTTTGTCTCCAGGCTTATTTGATCAACACCACCACTTTACCACACAACCCTTTATGCTTGAGCGGCTAATGAGAAAGTTGTGCTAGTTCGTCTGTATTCAATCCCGTGACATCCATAATGGCTTGCTGGTCGATCCCATTAAGCAACATCTTGCGCGCCATCTCCTTGAGTGCTTCTTGACGGCCTTCTTTACGACCTTTTTCTTCACCTAATTGTATACCTTCTTGGCGGCCACGTTGCTCGCCTTGTTGACGCAATTGTTCTGCAATAGTCATAAGTGTTTCCTCGTGTTTCGGTACTGATGAGGCCAGTGACGTAATTAACGCTTCTAGGTTACTCGTTTCACCTACTTGGAGTAGGTAGCTCATCAATGACTGTACTTGCTTATCTGTAGTGTAATCGGTTAAGAGCAATGTGACCAGAGGCTCAAGGAAATCCATGATATCGCGATGCCTCGCGTGCTTTTGTACGAGCTCAAGTAACGCAATACGGCGATGCTGCATTATCTCATCATCGGAGATGACCGTAACATCGACCAATGGAAAATCTTGAGTATAGAGAGCCTTAGCCATCTTAGGGTTAGCAAACCTTTTTAACCAATTCATTTCATATGGATAAGGCGAGACTTTGCCATGGTAAAACTGCAAAGGTATCACCAAGGGTAAGTGCTCATGACCCGCTTCAATATGCTGTTGCATGGCAGCGATAGCGTAACGCATCAGTCTGAATGCCATGTATTTATCTGGCCGACTCTGGTGCTCGATTAACGCATAGACATACCCTTCCCCCTGAGACGTTTTAAGAGAATAAAGGACATCCGAATAATAAGGCCGTAAGTTTTCTTCTATAAAGCTGCCTGATTCGAGCTTTAGGGTCGTCAAATCACAGATTTCACGCAGCTCAGCAGGCAGGTGAATATCCAATAAGTCTTTAGCGGTTTCAGGATGAGTGAGAAACTGCTTAAAGAGCGCATCGTGAGGCGTTGGCGTGGTCTTTTTCATACCGTTACCTTAACACTAAATAAGTCAAATCAGTACCAGGATAAAAATCCTGCACCAAGTTGGTTTCTTTCTACACATCAATTTAGTTCATTTACTCTAAGTGATCTTTGCCCCAAAACTTGTTAGATCAAATGCTCTACACATTTTAGGGGCGTGCGTTTCCCCCTACTAAAACTAATTCGGTTAAGTTGATCACTGTTCACTCCCGTCATTAGGTAACATCATGTAATCTAACTTTCCTTCATGTGTCATAACTTATTGATTATCATTAAATTTGATATAAAAATGAATGATACACTAGAAAGGTGGTGTATCTGGCGATTATGGATGCTTCCAAGAGATGGACAATGCCAATCCACCACTGGAAGCAAGCTCTAAACCGATTTATGGTTATGTTCGAAGACCGACTAACTGAATACTTGTAACCAAGAGCAGTTACACAGAATTATTTACAGAGTCCTAGTTTTAGCCCGAAATAGAACTCAGCATAGTGAGGACATTACCTCAAATTCAGTAAAGCACTCTCCTAGTCGGTTGAGTCTCTTTGTTTTCGGCCGTAGGCCGCTAAGGAGACAACGTCGCCGGTTCTTTGTTCAAAAAAGAAGGCCGAAATTACTCCGCTCCCTCTACAATATCTTTTGCTTGTTGGTAGGGAGCACAACCCCTTAAATATGATTTGCAGAACCCAGAAAATTTCTCAGAAGGGTTAGCCAAGAGTTCTATTGCTTCCAACGCCTCTCCCAACTTTCTCTTCCTATTTCTTCGCTTTACGCCAGTATCGGCTTCAAAGTAATCTTCAATTGCTTCTTCTAATGCTGCACTAAAACTATGTAAGCTTACGAGTATGTCGGCTCTAGGCTTCATTAGTCTTACAGAATTGAGGCTACAGACCGAGATTGTCATATCTCCCATCTGTTTATACTCATTCTCTTTCGCAGTAATTCGTATATCTTTATAGGAAAATACATCTTCTGGATCTAAGTCATAGGGGTTAACAATCGGCTCATTCCTTGAGTCGTGATCATCTTTACTGCCATTGCATTTTCTGCACGCAGGTAAGAAATTGTCCCAATCAAAGGCAGAGTCTGGATACCTCGACTTGGGATTAAAATGTTCGACTTCAATATTTCCACTTTCTGACGGCTTAGTCTCGCAAAAAGCGCACTTATCTAAAGAACTATCGAACAACACCGATTTAATTTGTTCGTGTCGATAATGAACAAGAAGCTTTTCTTTTTCATTTTTTGGGATTTTTGAATAGCTTCCATATTTGGAAACTGCACCTAACAGGTTAGATGTCCAAGCCTGTTCATTATCAATTAGAATTTGAGGTTTAGGCTTCCTTTCCAACTTAATCATCTGATAGTGCCACCATAGACGCATATTTTGCGTTTAGCACGGTCAATATCGAATCATTTGGGTGAGCAATTTCAGCTAAGGTGTCAATAGCCACCCTAAACTCTTGTATATTTCCCTCTTCCATCTTGCCAAATGCACTAGAAATCAGTTTCTCATAGTCTTTATTTTCAAGGCTCACTACCCCCATGACCTCTGACAATATTTGGTCCGTACTCCATCCTGAGAACCTTTTGTCAGAAGGTCTCAAATCGTACTCATTCTGATCGTGATTGCGCTCCATCACTATGATTTCATTCTCTTTGGCAGAAGAAAGAAGATGAGGTGAGTGAGTAGTAACGATAAACTGTAACTCAGGAAATATATTTCCCAAACCGTCTCTTAGTGTAAATTGCCATTCTGGGTGTAAGTGAATATCTAACTCATCAATCAATACTGTTCCAGAAGCTTGACTCACTAATCGTTCACCTTCTGGTCGAGTACCTTCAACCCACTCAAAAATGTTTGCAATTATGAATAAAATGGCTTGAAATCCCGCAGACAACTCTTCTAAATAACACTCTTGACCATAAAGAGAAAAAACTGGCTCCAAGTCTTTACCTGTCTGAACATAAGAAAAGTCGCTGTCAAATGGAGCTAAAGTAGGAAGGAATTGAATCATATGATTCCAATTTTCTCGCTCTTCCAATGCCCACTCTTTATCGATCATAAAATAACGATTTATGAACCATTGCTTTATGTCTTTTTGATTATAATGATTTTCCTCACCATACAACGAAAGAGCTCCATTACGAGTATATGCTGTGATTTGTTCGCCTTTCGTAGCTTCCCTCGTCATACCGCTAATTTGCTTGTATTTGATACTTCTCTCAGCTCCAATAAACAATGGGCAAAATCCATTCAAACTAGCTTCTGTACTATGTAAAATTACAGATTCCCTACCTTCCTCCGAGTATGGTGAGTTCCACTGCTTTATGGATTGCTGTCTATAATCGGTTTTAGGAAAAGAACCTTGACCTAGACCAGTGCGCTTCTTCTCTCCGTTAATAGTCAAGTCAGTCCAAAACTCTGACTCCTCATCAAACCGAGAAAATTTAAGAGATTCAGAACTGAAAGAGTGTGAAATTCCAGCCAGAATAGAAGTCTTTCCGCAGCCATTTGGACCTGCGATAAAGTTAAACCGTTTATTGAATTCAACATCCAGTAGTTTAAATTGACGGAAGTTTCGTAAGTGTAACTTTTCAATATAGTTAGATGACAAACTATTGCTCCTTGAGCTTGTATCCTAGAATGGTTGATATTATGCAATCAAACACAATTCTAGGGTAGGGAGAAGTTAAGCCTATTCAGCGGTAACCTGTCACTTTAGGACCGGAACACCCCACTTCTGCGACATCAGACTTTAAAAAATTCTCTGCAAACTTATTTTTTGTCGGAGGACAACGTAAAGTTTGACCAGTTCCAATAAAGCCTGTTCGATTTTTGGCTGTATCTAGTCAGACGGCGGCTGGTAAGCTAAAACACTTTTGTCCAAAATCTTCATAATCTGAATTCTTACTCACGGTACTTTGTGATTACCGAGGGACGTTGACGGTCTAATTACCGAAGGACTCTGTCATAGTCTTATTAATAGTAGTCAACTATGACAGGTCTACTCCTATTC